>JBAXND010000012.1 GCA_037133915.1 Bacteroidota bacterium | reverse complement strand
ACAATTGCGGCATCAAAACACTGACCTTCGCATTATCAGGCGCAACAAGCGGTTCAGGCACTTCGCTCAATAATATCACCTTCAACAAAGGCACTACAACAGTTACATGGATAGCCGTTGATTCTGCCAATAATTCGGTTAATTGCAGTTTTAGTGTTCAGGTAAACGATAATACAAATCCTGTTATAATATGTCCTGCGAATGTGGTATTACATTCTGCGCCGGGAGCTTGTTCGCTCGCATCTGTTTCTGTAAATCTTGGTACACCATCAGTGTATGATAATTGTGGCGTAGCAGGTATAGTTAATAATGCGCCGGCAATAAGTTATCCTGTTGGGTTGTCGTATATAAACTGGACGGTTACCGACGGTTCCGGAAATAGTACTTCATGTCAACAGATAGTCACAATTTTGGGCGTTCCAATGGCGGTGAATGATTCGGCTGTTACAAATGAAGATACTTCTCACTTGATTAATGTTTTGTTGAATGATCTGGATTGTGATCATAATTACGGGGCTTCATCAGTTAATGTGCTGGCGAATCCGTCACACGGTAATGCAATCGTCAATCCGATAAATGGAATGATTACTTATTTCCCAAATCCAAACTATAATGGGAATGATCAGTTTACTTATGGATTCTGTGATTCAAGCGGATTTTGTACTCAGGCGATTGTTTATATTGTTGTTCTTGCCGTTAATGATTCACCTGTTACTGTAAATGAGTATCTAACAACATTCGAAGATGCCTCGGCACTCGGTTCCGTTTTAGTGAATGGGGATTATGATCCGGATGGAACTGCGCTGGATGCTCTTACAATTCCTGTTGATGGTCCCGGTTACGGCAGTATCACTATTTACCCTACCGGCGTCTTTATATACACTCCGGCTAACAATTACAATGGTATGGATACAGTTGTTGTCAGCATTTGTGATCAGGGAATTCCATTTCCTTCTTCATGCAGCAATGATAGTATTTTTATTCTGGTTAACCCTGTAAATGATGCTCCTGTTACTTTTGATGAAGCTATTGTTGTTCCTGAAGATTCACTATTTTCGGGTAACGTACTACTGAACGCCGACTTTGATCCGGATGGAACTTCTCTAACTGTGAATCAGGCACCTTTGGCGGGTCCCTCTCATGGTAGTATTATTATTGACAGCCTGGGAAATTATACGTATACGCCATTCCCCGGATATAATGGTTCTGATCAGGTTGTCGTGAGCATTTGCGATCATGGAGTTCCAATGCCTTCTGCATGTTCCAATGATATTATTATTATTGATGTGATTCCAAAAAATGACGCACCTGTTACATTCAATGAATATATTGTTACAACTGAAGATGTTTCTTATACGGGATCTGTTTTAAACAATGGTGATATTGATCCTGATGGAACAACACTCAGTGTGGCAACTTTGCCAGTTAGTGGACCGGCGCATGGAACTATTATTGTTCATCCTAATGGTGTATTCACATACACTCCGGGCATAAATTATTACGGTCAGGATATGGTTGTGTTAAGTGTTTGCGATGGCGGAATTCCCTTGCCTGCTGCATGTTCTAACGATACATTGTTTATTTCTATTACACCGGTAAATGATCCACCCGTAACTTTCAATGAGCATTTATTCACTAATGAGGACACTCCTTTCATCGGCAATATGCTGGCAAATGGCGATTATGATATTGAGGGCACACCGCTGGGTGTCATTATTTATCCTGTCATGGGTCCATTGCATGGAAGTGTGAATATCAGTAATAACGGGCAGTTTACTTATTCACCGGGGCTTAATTATAATGGTCAGGATATTTTTGTTGTGAACGTTTGTGATTATGGAATCCCGCTTCCATCGGCTTGTTCCTATGATACTGTATTTATTGGTGTCAATGCAGTGAATGATTCGCCGATAACATTTAATGAGCATCTATTGCTTTTAGAGGACACGCCGTTCACGGGTTCTGTATTATCAAATGGTGACTTTGATCCTGATGGAACAAACCTGATTGTTTCAACATCACCGATTAGTGGACCGGCGCACGGAACAATAATTATCAGTCCGAACGGCGCATTTATTTATACACCAACCCCCAATTATTTTGGTCAGGAAATGGTTGTGTTAAGTGTTTGCGATGGCGGAATTCCCTTGCCTGCAGCCTGTTCTAACGATACATTATTTCTTACGATTAACCCCGTTAATGATGTGCCTGTTACCGTAAATGAACACGTTATTATTGCTGAAAATACGAGCTATTCCGGTAGTATTTTAAATGGTGATTTAGATCCTGATGGAACAGCATTGGCAGCGACGACAATGCCTCTCTACGGTCCTGCACATGGGAGTGTTGGAATTAGTCCGGGTGGTATTGTGACCTATATTCCTGCTGCATATTTTAATGGCTTCGATACTGTTGTAATTTCACTTTGTGATGGCGGAATTCCGCTGCCGGCTGCTTGTGCAAGCGATACTTTGTTTATCACGGTAACACCTGTAAATTCTGAGCCGGTTATCTACAATGAGCATCTGTTGATGTGTGCAGATGGTTTTTATTCTGGAAATGTTCTGGCAAATGGTGATTGGGATCCTGAAGGTACGCAGCTTACTGCCGTAATTTCTCCGGTGTTCGGGCCACTTCACGGACAGTTTATTTTAAGTAACAATGGTGATTTTTCATATCAACCCACTGTCGGATTTTATGGAATGGATACGGTTGTAATTGGTATTTATGATGCCGGTGTTCCGCTACCACCTGCAGTTAACAATGATACTGTTTTCGTAAGGGTGAATCAGGCAATTGTTGCTGATGGCGGTCCGTCTCAGCAATGGTGTAATGCGGTAAATACATTTCTTGTCGGTAATTTTCCTTCAGGAACAAATGGCTCATGGTCGCAGCTGTCAGGTCCAAATACTGTTCAAATCAGTCCACATAACGCTCCAATAGCAGGAGTTTCCGGTCTGATTGGTGGAACCTACAAATTTATTTATACGCTCACGACAGTTTATCCTTCCGGTAATTGTTTTTCGACAGATACCCTTATTGTCATAAACAATAATTTGCCATCCGTATCATATGCCGGGCCTGATCAAATTATTTGTGTTCAAAACGGAAATACTGCATCAACTGTGATTAATGGAAATATTCCTGCATTTGGACATGGCTACTGGGAGCAGGTTATCGGACCAACAGTGGCTGTTTTTAGTGATTCCCTTAGTAACAACTGTACTATTTCCAATCTTGTGACAGGCGATTATGGATTCAATTGGGTTATTGAAAATGGTATGTGCGCTGCCAATTATGATTATGTTCATATTCATGTAAATGCTGCTCCCATGGTTGACGCCGGACTTGATGGTCAGACGTGTCAGGCAATTCCGTTTATGCTGTCGGGTGCATCAGCATCAAATTGTCAATCCTTACACTGGACTACATCAGGGAATGGTATTTTCTCAAATCCTACCAATAAGAATCCTGTATATTACCCAAGTCTAACTGATGCTCTGGCAGGTGTAATTGTACTGACACTTGTAGGCGAGGCGGAGCCATCATGCAGCGATGTTGTGGATACGATGATACTCACTGTAACGCAAAATCCACCGCTTATTTGCCCATACAATATATCCGTCAGCACTGATTCGGGAATATGCAGCGCTTATGTGAATGTGCCTGCTTTAAATCTCACGTCAGGAATTGGTTGCGTAACAAATGTTCAGAATAATATTAATGGAACTGATGATGCAAGCGGTATTTATCTTTTAGGAACAACCAGTGTTGTCTGGACTGTGACTTATGCGAACGGCAGCACGACAAATTGTACACAAACAATCACCGTTATTGACAGCATTCCACCGTCTTTGTCATGCGGTGGTAATATCAGCGTAAATCTTGTTTCAGGATGTGATGCGACAGTTTGGGTGCCCAATGTAAATAGTTACGATAACTGCACTTTGAGCAATCTTACCTGGACGATTACGGGCGCAACGGTTGCGGCATCTTCATTAACAGGTATCAACCAGATTGGTTCCCGTATATTCAATCATGGATTATCGGATGTTACTTTCATCGCTTCTGATTTGATGGGAAATTCTGCAACGTGCAGCCTGACTGTGAATGTAATTGACACCATTGTCCCCACAATTGTTTGTCCACCTACCATAATAACTGCAACAACTCCGGGGGCATGCTCTGCAAACGGTGTTATTCTTGCAAATCCGCTGGTGAATGATAATTGCAATACAACAATTCTGACCAGCACTGCACCTTCAGTATTTCCGTTGGATTCAACCATTGTTATTTATACTGTGTTGGATAGTTCTGGAAATACGTCGTCGTGCAGCCAGTTGGTAATTGTGAATGCAGCGCCATTTGCCGCGACTGATTTTGCCACAACGGATGAAGATACACCCGTAGTTATTGATATTCTTGCGAATGATAGTGATTGCGATAGCAACCTCAATCCGGGAAGTGTTGTTATTAGTGTTTCTCCGATACACGGCACTGTTACTGTGGATACAAATACAGGTGCTGTAGCTTTCACTCCGGATTCAAATTTCTATGATACCGATCAGTTTGATTATTTGGTCTGCGATTTTACCGGCTTGTGCTCTAATGCGGTAGTGTATATAAACATTAACCCGATTAATGATGCTCCTGTTGTTGGAGATTCCCTGGTGAACGTGTCGGAAGACAGCACAATCACGATATGTCTGCCTGTGACTGACCCTGATGGTCCGCTGCCATTAATTTTTTCAGGAATCAGTTGCATCTCAAACGGAAATGCTTCTGCTATTCTCAATTCAGGAACGATTTGCATTACTTATACACCCATACAAAATTATTCTGGTTCAGACACCGTTTGTGTTACTGTATGTGACAGCCTGGGACTATGTGATATAGGAATGTTGATAATAAATATTCTTCCGGTCAATGATCCGCCATTCATTCACGATACTCTCGTGAATCTGGAGCAGGATAGTATGCTGTTTATTTGTCTTCCGATTACTGATGTGGATGGCGATATGCCATATTCTATTAGTGGGCTCGGATGTATTGATAACGGAGATGGATACGTTTTTGCAAATCTTCAGGAAGCATGCATTGTATATATTCCCGATTCCGGTTTTGTCGGGATGGATACCGTATGTTTTGTTGTGTGCGATTTAGCGGGAGCGTGCAGCAATGCTTACGTGTATATCAATGTGTACCCTAATCCGTCACAACCGGTGATTGGTCTGGCTAAATTGGCCGGAGTTCCTCAATACCAGCCTGACGGCAGCTATAATCTTACCTTTTTGTTTAAAGTAGCAAATCTTGGAAACAGACCCTTGTATAACATTCAGCTTACTGATAATTTAAGAAAAACGTTTCCCTGCCCGGTAGATTTTACACTAAATGCGCCTCCTTCAGTTACCGGACAATTGGTGCAAAATTGCTTTTATAATGGGATATCGGATACCAACTTATTGGTAAGTGCCGCTAGTTCCTTGTTGCCGGGGCAAACGGAAACAATATTGATATTTTTAAACATCGTACCAAAAGGTTCATTCGGCCCATTCTTGAATACTGCACTTGTAAAAGCAGCTGATACGAGTGGATTAATTGCATGGGATGTTTCAAACAAAGGAACTGAAGTAGACCCTGATGGTGATGGAAACCCGAATGAAAACGGTGAGAATAACCCGACACCGGTGTTTCTGCCGCCCAACGCGGCAGTTGGTCTTGCCAAGGCTGTTTCTGAAATGACGCAATTAGATAATGGCAGTTATAATGTAACGTATGTGATTACCGTCCAAAATCTGTATCTTGATTCATTGAATCACATTCAGGTAGTGGATGACCTGGACGCGACCTTCCCGTCGCCCGTTGTTTTCAGCATGGTAAATCCTGCAGCTGCGAATAGCACATTAACTGCAAATACATCTTTTAACGGAAAATCCGAAATCAATCTGCTAGTGCCTGAAGCTAGTTTTCTGGAGGGCGGACAATCGGGAACCATCACATTCACCGTGAATATTAGCTTTGCAGGAGAGTCTCAGATTTTTTATAATTCTGCTTTTGGCTCAGCAGTGGGACCAGTAGCAATGATTGTCTCTGATTCTTCTACCAACGGCTACATTGCCGATCCCAATGGAAACAGTAATCCGGCAGATCCGGGCGAGAATGAACCAACACCACTATTGCTCTCACCGTCCAATGTTTTTATACCTGATGGTTTTTCACCCGATGGCGATGGCGTCAATGACTATTTTGTAATTCCCGGTATTGAAAGATTTCCTGATTGCAGGCTTGCAATTTTTAACCGTTGGGGCAACAAAGTGTTTTCAAAAATGGCTTATGATAACAGTTGGCATGGTGAACCCAATGTCGGCACTTTTGAGTTAGGCCGCGATAAGGTTCCGCAGGGAACATATTATTACATCCTTGAATTTAATAAGGATAATCTGAAATCTGCAACTGGATTCATTGTAATAAAGTATTAATTATAAACTGCCGAGATTATGACACAAACAACCATTTCGAAAGCTGCTAAAGTAGTACTCACAATCGTGTTATTCGGTGTTTTCCCTAAAGTGAATGCCCAGTATGACGCGATGTTCACACAGTATATGTTCAACGAAATGTTCATCAATCCTGCCTTTGCCGGCTCAAAAGAAGCACTTGCCGTGAGCTTGCATCACAGACAGCAATGGGTTGGTTTCGCAGGGCGTCCTGTTACAACAACATTTACCGCGCATATGCCTTTGTTCAGAAATACCATGGGCGTTGGCCTGTGCTTTCTGAGCGAAAAGCTTGGTGTATTGAGCCGCAATCTTATTTATGCAAATTATGCCTATCGGGTTCGGCTCAGCGGAAAAAGTTACCTGACTTTTGGAGTGATGGGGGGTGCTCATCTGCAATCCGAAAAACTCGCCGCAATAAACACTGTGGAGCCCGGCGACCCAAATTTCTCGGTAAATACCCCAACTGTAATTACACCTAATTTTGGTTTTGGTATAATGTACACAACTGAAAAGTTTTATGCCGGAATCTCCGTACCACGCCTGCTTGATGATAATATTAAAGTTAGCAGCGATGGGACGATTTTGGGCAATAATAAAGTTGTACTCAATAAATTCCATTATTATGCCACAATAGGTAAGGTTTTCGTGCTTGGCCCAAACCTGAAAATTGTTCCGCAATTGATGCTCAAAGCGGTAAGCAATGCTCCATTTCAGTTTGATGTAAATGTTAACGCCCTGATGAAAGAGCGTCTGTGGTTGGGCCTTTCATACAGAAGCAGGGCCGATATTTCAGGTCTGGCGGGGGTGTATATTACCCCTCAACTACTGTTGACATATTCCTATGATTACCCGTTAACCATATTGCACGATTATACATCAGGTTCGCATGAGATAGGAATTTCTTACACCTTTCGGTTCAAAGGAAAAAAAGTTGTGAGCCCCCGGTATTTTTTGTAAAATTATTGATGACGAATTATGAAAAAAGCATGGACAGTTGTGGTAATTATTGCGATGAGTTTTATCCATCAAAATTCTCTTGTAGCTCAATCGGCAAGCCTGGTTAAGGCGAATAAGCTGTTTGCTTTGCTGGCTTATTCAGAGGCAATTCCTCTCTATGAAAAAGTACTCAAGCACGACACGCTTAATGTTGAAGCCTTGGTGAATCTTGGTGAATGTTATCGCATGACGAACAATGTTCCGGGACAATTAACAGTGTATGGGAAAATTGTTGCGTCCGGTATTGGAAAACCAATTCATTCTTTTTATTATGCTCAAGCACTTATGCAATGCGGAAATTATGCAAAAGCAACATTTTATCTGGCACATTATAATGCTGATGAACGGGGCGAAACTTTTTTGAAGGCCATTAATAATCTAAATAAATATTTCAGAGACAGTGCCTGCTATTCCGTAAAACGAATGCCGTTCAACTCCGGTCAAAATGATTTTTCACCGGTAATATGGCAAGGCAACAAAGTGGTTTATACTTCATCAAGGATTCGCAATGGTGCTGTGAATTTCACTTATCCGTGGACTGAGCAGAGTTTTTTTCACGTATATATCACTTCTAAAAAGGAAAATGGCTCTTACTCACGGCCGCATAGATTTGCTCCTGATCTTGAAACGCGATTTAATGACGGTCCTGTTTGTTTTACCCACGATGAAAAAAGACTGTACGTTACAAGAAATGCAGTAATCAATAACAAAGCTCTCAGAGCTGACGACGGTCAGGTGAAACTTCGCTTATACCGGGCTGCAATCAACGGAAAAGGCAGTGGATACAGTGCAATGGGTGAGTTTGAATATAACGGGGCACAATTTAATGTTGCCCATCCCGCAATAAGTGCCGATGGCAAAAAACTGTACTTCTCATCAGATATGCCGGGTGGTTTTGGTGGCATGGATCTCTACGTTTGTTCGGCTGAGGGCGAATTGTGGGGCAATCCGAAAAATCTGGGTGAACGCGTAAACTCAAAGGGTAATGAATTATTTCCCACAATAAATGGGAATGAATGTCTTTATTTTTCTTCAAATGGTCGCGAAGGAATTGGTGGTCTCGATATTTTTGAAATTAAGGTGGATACTTTTGGCATGCCTTCCGGTAGTGCATTCAATGTGGGTGTACCGCTCAATAGCTCTGGCGATGATTTCGGCCTTACATTTGACTCAGATAATAAATCTGGATACTTTACCTCTAACCGTTTTAATCCGGATGGTAACGATGACATTTATGCATTCACCCAATTGAAAACGGTTAAAAGAACAATCACGATTAAAGGATTTGCAATTGACAGCCTTAGCAGAATGGTGCTTCCGGGCGCCACAATTTCTATTATCATGAATGCAAAGGACACGCTTTCATCAGTTATTACTGATGAGCAGGGCAGGTTCTCATTTGAAGCCGAATATGAAAAGGAATATGCTATTCTGGCTGAAAAGGATAAATATATTGGTGGAAGTATGGTCGTTTCCACTTCAAATACTGATGCGGCTGAAATTAATACTGAAGTGCTGCTGTTAGCTGAACCGCTGATTACACTTACCCTCCTTATCGTGGACGCTGCAACTCAGGCGCCTCTTTCTGATGTATCGCTTACTATTATGGATAAATCAAACGGGGTTGTTGAGCATGTTAACACTTCTGCTGACGGCACTTTTAGGCGATTGCTATGGGATAAAAAAGTGGGCGATAGCATCAGCCTTGCACTTAGCTTTTCGAAAGACGGATACATTAACAGGGGCAGTACTTTTCATTACCGTATTCCACGACCCGGGAATATTAAAACTACGGAGCTGTTGAATAAATTTGAACTCGGCCTCGATTTAGCAAAAGTGATTCAGTTAAATCCAATTTATTTTGATTTAGGAAAATCAAATATTCGGCCGGATGCTTCATTAGAATTAGATAAAGTAGTTCAGATTATGAAAGAAAACCCAACAATCGTTATAGAGCTTGGTTCTCATACTGACTGTCGTGGAACTGCTGCAGCAAATATGAGTCTGTCCGATAAACGGGCAAAAGCATCCGTAGCCTACATCGTTTCAAAAGGAATAGAACAAACGAGGATATCCGGAAAAGGCTACGGCGAAAGCAAACCTGTGAATAAATGTGAATGCGAAGGTGGACGGATTGTACCATGCACCGAGCAAGAACACCAGCGTAATCGCCGTACTGAATTTCTGATTGTAAAATATTGATATAAATCCTTAATGATTGTTCGTTGAGCCATTATTCGTAATTTTGCGCAATGGCACACATCGCAATTATCTCACCAAGTCTGCGAATCGGCAGGCTGAGTCACCGGGCGGCATTATATTTTAAATCTTATTTGGAAGATAATAATCTCGCTTCTGCGGAAATTATAGATTTGAAGGAATATAATTTCCCGCTTTTTACCGAAAGGTTGAAATTTACTCAAGAACCTATTGCGTCTGCTATTGAATTCTCAGATAAAATCAAATCTGCTGATGCTGTCATCATTGTTACACCTGAGTATAATGGAGGTTATCCTGCCTCTTTAAAAAATGCTATTGATTTGTTGTACGAAGAATGGTATCATAAACCTGTTGCTGTTTCTACCGTTTCCAGCGGAAATTTTGGTGGAGTGCAGGTTATCATGCAGCTGCAATTCATTTTATGGAAGATGAAAGCATTTACTGTACCTGCTGTGTTTCCTGTTCCGAACATTGGCGATGTGCTTGATGAAAAGGGTATGCCAACTGATAAGGCTGCATTTGACAGGCGTGCCGCATCTTTTCTGAAAGAACTCATTTGGTTTACAGAAGCAACCGATTGTATGAAAATAAAGAAGAATTCTTAAATTTGAACGCCGACTTTTTACTGTAAACAATTTAGATTGGAAATTAAAACCTTCTAATGCCATGAATATTCTGATAAAGAACACAATTAAAGCTGCGATAATATTGCTGTTGTTATGGCAACTGCCGTTCTCAGCAAATGCACAGGGTGTATCAATAAATAATAGTGGGGCAACACCCGATACTTCTGCAATTCTTGATATAAGCTCTACCGTTAAAGGAATGCTGGTTCCGCGCATGACAACCGCTCAGCGAAATGCTATTTTTTCTCCGGCTGACGGGCTTATGATTTTTAATATTGATTGTGGCGAATTTCAGTACCGTATTTCCTCAGGCTGGATAAGTATAATCGGAAGTTCATCGATAGGTCAGCCGGGAGCTATTGTCGGACCGGCATTTGCATGCAGTGGTCAGAGCGGTGTTTCATATCATATTGCCCCGGTTTCGGGGGCCACCTCATATATATGGACCATCCCGTCTGGTGCGACGATTGTCAGCGGTCTGGGAACTGATTCGATAACTGTGAATTTCGGTACCAGCGCGGGTTTTATAAGTGTCAGGGCCAGCAATGGATGTAGCACAAGCCCATCAAGCGACCTCGATGTAAATGTAACAATCACACCAACCGTGCCCGGCGCTATTAGCGGTTCTGCCGCCGTTTGCACTGCGCAATCGGGTTCTGTCTATTCCATTAGTCCTGTATTAGGCGCTGTATCTTATCTATGGACACTGCCTGCGGGCTCAACGGTTACATCAGGTGCCGGCACTAACAGTATTACAGTTACATTTGGCAGTACTTCTGGCAATATCACAGTTGCAACTGTGAATCCTTGTGGCACCAGCGGCGTATCAACACTTCCGGTAACGGTAACTTCTGTTCCGGCTTCACCGGGTTCTATTACAGGAAATACAAATCCAAATCTGAATCAGAGTGGTGTTGCATATTCTATTGCTGCTGTTGCCGGCGCTACAGGCTATACCTGGACGGTTCCTTCGGGCTCCACTATAACGGCAGGGCAGGGTACAACAGGAATTACCGTTACTTTTGGCACAAGCTCGGGAAGTATCTGCGTGACTGCTGATAACAGCTGTGGGTCTGGCACTGCATCTTGTATGGCCGTATCTGTTGGCTGTTTTGTAACCGGAAGTCAGACCTTCACTTATACCGGTTCGATACAAACATTTACAGTGCCTGCTTGTGTGACCTCCGTTACTATTGAAGCGTGGGGCGCCGAAGGTGGACGCGGAAAACAATATACAACGTCATACTACAGTACGGGCGTTCCCGGCAAAGGTGCGCGCATGAAAGGCACGTTCACGGTTACACCCGGAGAGACAATAAAAGTACTTGTTGGGCAAAAAGGTGGCGAGAAAATTGTGTCCAACCAACTTGGCGGTGGGGGCGGAGGAGGCTCTTTCGTTACCCGGAATAACAATATTGCCATGCTGATTGCTGGTGGTGGCGGTGGAAGCGGTCGCTACGATGGTGATAACGGTGCTGATGGTACAACTGCATCTTCAGGGACTGCCGGTAATGGCAGTAATGGTGGTGCCGGTGGTACCGGTGGAAATGGCGGAATAACACCATCATGTAGTTATGCAGGTGGCTCCGGAGCCGGTTATACCGGAAATGGTCAGAACCATGGCGGGTCAGATGCACAAGCATTTGTAAATGGAGGCGCGGGCGCTTCCGCAGGAACAAGCTGGAGCGACGGAAATACCGGCGGATTTGGTGGCGGCGGTGGTACGGGTCCTCATGGGGGTGCTGGCGGCGGTGGCTACTCAGGTGGCGGCGGTGGTGGCGACATCAATTGCGGTGGCAACGGCGGTGGCGGCGGTGGCGGCTCTTACAATGGAGGAACTGCACAGTCAAATTCGTCGGGAATACAAACCGGCAACGGTCAGGTTATTATTACCTGGTAATAACAGGAAACTACTCAATTATTGTTGGGATGAATTAATCCCTTTTTGCGAAGTATGCTACCTTTTCAAGCGAAGTAATCATGTCATATTCTTCAAGATACACTTCGGGGCAATTCAGCGAGTAAGACGAGAAATTCAGAATACCCTTTATTCCTGACGCAAGAATCTTTTCGGCAACGGTTCGCGCACTGGCGCCAGGTACGGTAATAATGCCAATAGAAACATTCTCCTGTTTCAATATTTCATCTACTCTGTCAAAATCATAGCACATTACACCGTGATACTCTTTATTCGTTTTTTCGGGATTCGTATCGAAAGCTGCAACAATAGTGAGCTTCGTCCGCTTTCCTGAAAAATAATTTATCAACGCACGTCCAAGATTTCCGAGCCCGAATATTGCTACACGCTGCCCTTCCAACGTATCCAGAACCTGCCCGATTTTTTCAATGAGATTGGTCACGTCATATCCTTTACGCAACGTGCCGGTATAACCGATAAGCATCAGGTCACGCCTAACCTGAACCGGAGTAATATGCAGCAGGGCTGCAATCTCGTGCGAAAAAATATGTTCTTTACCACTCAGCAAACTATTTAGTAGCGCCCTACGATATTTACTTAAACGCTCAACTGTTTTATCGGGTAACCGTTCCATAATGCTTTTTTTCTTTTGGAATTCACTTGAAGGCACTCTGAATGTGTTGCCATTTCCAATGCTTAACCACAAAAATAACACTTTTTCCTTCAGAAAAGAAAATATTGTTAATTATTTCACAGTAAAAATAGATACTCTTCTTTCTTGGTGGAAAGCCTTTGTCCGGCGGTGTTATTTACCCAGCAATTCTTTTATCATGGCCAGCACTTCCGTTTTTGTTTCTTCGTAATTGGCGGCAAGTTCTGGTGTGAATTCTTCACCAAAAACACGGTCTTCAACAATCTCAACAGCTATGATGTCTATCTTGTCTGAAATATAGATATCGAGGCTTTCTGCCATTTTAAGCGCGGTAAGAAAGGAAATGTCGTGGAGATTTGAAATATGGGATGTTTCTTTGAAGTTGGCAGGCGTGAGATGATATACAGCACCCGGTATTCCCCCTCGTGTCATGATGGCATCGATGATAATGATTCGGCTGTAATCACGCATCATCTCTATGAGTTCCATTCCACCAAGAGCGGCTGTATCATAATCAAAATCAGGGTATGGATAGCGTTCGGCAACAACACGCATTAACTTTGGTCCTACGCCGTCATCCATTAAAATGTCGTTCCCCAGACCAAGTACAAGTGTTTTATTGTTTCCACTCATCTGCGGGCCTCCAGTACTTTAGTTTTGATGAATTCAACGGCGGCAAAAAGATTTGTTTCTGCAGCGGGTGTCATCGGCAATCCAAGTTCCCATTCATAACCTTTGATGTGGATAAGATAAGTTTCAGGCTGTTTTTTGAATAATTTATTGCTCAAATCGAGCACATATGCAGGTGATACAGCGTGCATTGTAAATTCAACGGTTGCATCATCAGGTTTTACTTCGGTGCAGATAAAACGGTCGATTTCTTCAATGGTAGCATCAATAAAAATTACAAGATCATGATTCGATACTATTTCGGCATCTTCAATATTTAGCTGGTAATTGCTTTCAAGGGTAATATCCGTGAGGTTTTCCTTATGTATCCAAACGTCAAGCAGGTCTATGGCTGAAATGCCGAGGTCATCGTCCTGACGGCCCGGGTTACCGTATCCGTATAGCAGAATTTTCATTGTGTATCGCCTTCCTTAAAAATCAAGTCCCCGCCTTGTAGGGCAGGGACCTGATCTTGATAATTACTTGATTACTTTGATTCGTACTGGCTAAGCACGTTGTTATTGCTGTCAACCATTTTGATATCAAGAGGCATTTTGCCCAATGCATGTGTTGCGCAGCTTAAACACGGGTCATACGCCCTGATGGCGACTTCCACTGCATTTTTCATGCCTTCGGTTATTTCTTTCTGACCTGTCATCATCTTCACTGCCACATCATTCACAGCCCTGTTCATAGGCTCGTTGTTGTTGGTAGTGGATACGATGAGGTTTGCCATTATAATCTGATCGTCTTCGTTAATCCTGTAATGATGGAACAGCGTACCGCGCGGTGCTTCAATCAAACCAACGCCTTCCATTTGTTTGGTGCCTTTGGTTACGAGGTCGTCCTTCTGCAGATCAGAATCGTTCAGCAGCATTTTAATCATTTCTGCCGAATGCAGTAACTCGATGAGGCGTGCCCAGTGCATGTGCATGCTCATATGATTCGGTTTGCCGCCGGTATATGCTTTGTATATCTCAAATTCTTTCTGAGCGAGTGGCGTAGGAATAAAATCACAGGTATTCAAACGTGCCAGAGGACCAACAGTGTACCAGCCTTCTTCTTTACCAATGGAGGTAAGGAAGGGGAATTTCATATAACTCCATGAACGAACTTCTTCGTTGATGTATTTATAATATTCCTGATAATCAACATCGTTTAATATCTTTTTGCCATCTTTATCAACGGCACGAAGTACGCCATGATACAGGTCCATAGCACCGTCTTTGCGAACAAGGCTCAGGTGGCTTGAGGGGAACACCGCAAAATTATCAATGAAGGCCTGATTGGCTTTGTGATATCCTTTGAAGAGTTCAACTGCAGCAAGCGCCCAGTCAACCATTTTATCAATGTTCATTGGGCCTGCTCCATTCAGGAAATGGTCGCGTTCGGCAATGCTGAGGTTTTTATTAATCCCGCCGGGGATGGCACCGGTACCATGAATTTTTTTACCTGCGGTAGCGGCAATAATTTCCTGTCCGTATTTGCGCATCATAACACCTTGAACTGCGAGGTCGGGGTGTTTCATGGCAACGCCTATAACGTTTCTCATTACGGGGTCGCTGTCATATCCGAACAACAGGTCGGGTGATGCAAGGTGGAAGAAATGCAGTGCATGGCTCTGGAACATTTGTCCATAGTGCATCAGGCGGCGCATTTTTTCGCCGGTAGGAGTGAGTCCGTCGCCGGTTCCGGCGCCAACAATTACGTCAAGTGCTTTGGCTGCAGCCAAATGATGACTTACGGGGCATATGCCGCAGAGGCGCTGTACCAGTACGGGGGCTTCCCAGTAGGGGCGACCTTGTACGAAACGCTCAAATCCCCTGAATTCAACAATGTGAAGCCTGGTTTGTGTAACATTCAATTTATCATCCATGTGGATGGTAACCTTGCCATGTCCTTCAACGCGGGTTACGGGTTCTATGGTTATTTTGCTCATTGCGTTCAGTTTTTAAGATTAATCGAATTTGATGACTTCGTAAGGCAGATTCATTTCATTGCCGGTAAGTAAGGCATAGAGTGCTTCCCAGATAAGTTCTGCTCTCGGTGCACATCCCGGTAGGAAATAATCAATCTTCACAATTTCATGACAAGGATACACTTTATCCAGAATCATCGGAAGTTCTTCATCATTCGGCATGATGTTGTCGGGGTTACAGATACCGGTTGTTGGTCCGCCAAGGTATGCTTCATCCAAACATTCTTTGATGGGAATTCCGTTCCTGAGTGCGGGAAGTCCGCCCATGATGGCACATTCACCAACAGAAATCAGGATATCGCAGTTCTCACGGAACTTAATCAGTGTTTCGATGTTTTCGCTGTTGCAGCATCCGCCTTCAATCAGACCAACATTACACCTTTTGGTAAATGTCTTTATGTCATCAATAGGAGATTTATTGAACTCAACTAGCTCAATAAGTTGTAAGATCTTCTCGTCAATGTCAAGTAACGACATGTGGCAGCCGAAGCATCCTGCCAGCGAAGTTGTAGCGACTATAGCTTTGCTCATTATGTTGTCTCCTATTATTTATTATCTTTTAGAAACTCGGTTCCGATAGGCTCTTTATCGAATTTACGCTGACCTATGGGAACATCAAATCCTTTTTCCTTGCGCAGTATGGCTCCCACCGGGCAACCGTCCATAGCAGCCTGTGCAAGTTCGTTGCTCATTCCGGCAGCCAGTTCGTGGTCGATGTGGATTTCAAGTTTGTTACCGCGTTTGTAGAAGGCAAAATAGCTGCGTCCCTGATCATCTTTGATGGAGCGGATGCATTTTTTACATTGTATGCACCTGTTGCGGTCAAGGTAAATCTTAGGTGTAGTAGCATCTACTTCGCGCATCGGGAAATTATATTCAAACTGGGGAACCATCATCTGATAACGGTATCCCATAGCCTGAAGTTCACAATTGCCGCTCTTTTCGCATGCAGGGCAAAAATGATTGCCTTCAACAAATAAAAGCTCGGTAATCATCTTACGCATAGCTTCCAGCTGCGGTGTTTCATTCTCAACCACGGCACCGTTCATGTCGGCTGTTACCGGGGTTGTGCAGGCTGCAACCGATCGTCCGTTCACTTTAACGGTGCAGATACGGCATGAACCGGCAGGTATAACGTCTTTCATGTGGCACAGATACGGGATAAAAATTCCGTTCAGCATGGCTGCCTTCCAAAGGTCAAGACCTTCTTCAGCGATGCATTCTTTGCCGTCTATCGTGAATTTAACTTTGCTCATATTTTGTGTTTTATCTGAGTTCTTGAATGATCGGATTAATGAACGTTTACTTCTCTTTTTACAACTGCACATGAATCTTTGCAGGCGGCAGCAAGGTCAAACTCATACACGCCGTTCTTTGATTCTTTTGTGAGTGCTTCATATTTTTCCCTGAAGTTCTCAATTGTTGTAAGTATAGGATTGGCGGCAGTTTGCCCAAGACCGCAACGATTCAGTTCTTTCATCATTCTGCCGAGTGCCGTTAGCTCATCAATTTCTGAAGTGAGGGCTTTGCCCGCAATTACTTTTTCGAGTTTTTTCTTCATTACAGGAGTAAGTGCACGGCATGGTACGCATGAGCCGCATGATTCGTCAACAAAGAAATCCATGAAGTTCAGTACTACGTCTTTCAGCAGGTCGCGTTTTTTCCCGATTACAATCATCGAACCGCCTGTAGGCAAATCTTCGTTGGCAATTTTACGGTCAAACATTTTTGGCGAAATGCAGAGTCCTGAAGGACCCGCCACCTGAAGTGCCTGTACATCTTCTGCACCGCACATCTCGAGCATTTCTTTTATAGTCATTCCCCATTCAATTTCATACACACCGGGGAATTTGCAGTCGCCGGAGATGCTGAGCACCTTGGTTCCGCTTGATTGTTCCGTACCAAAACCTTTGTACCAGCCGGCGCCTTTTTCAATGATGCGTACAACAGAGCAAAGTGTTTCCACATTGTTCACAACGGTCGGTTGCATTTTGTATCCTTTCTGTACCGGGAATGGCGGGCGATTCCGTGGTTCGCCGCGTTTGCCTTCAGCTGATTCTATCAGCGCTGATTCCTCACCGCAAATATAAGCGCCTGCGCCCATCTGGATGCGGATATCGAAATCAAACCCTTTGTTTCCGGCGATATCTTTGCCAAGAAGGTTTTTTGCACGCATTCCTGCAAGAACTTTCTCAAGATTTTCTTTCATGTATGTGTATTCGGCGCGCAGATAAAGGATGCCTTGCTTTGCACCAATAGCATAGGCAGCAAGTGCCATACCTTCAAACACCATATGGGGAAGTTCGGTAAGCAGCACGCGGTCTTTGAATGTTCCGGGTTCGCCTTCGTCTGCATTGCACAACACAACTTTGTTTCCTTCATTCTTTGAGCAGAACTCCCATTTGTACCCTGTCGGGAAACCCGCGCCGCCGCGTCCGCGAATGGCTGAGTCCTTCACTTCGGCAATTGCCTGGTCGGGAGTAAGAGTATTGAGTTTTTTGAGGGCGTTACCGCTGGTATAATCCGAAAAGATGACCGGACCTTTTTTCATGATGTTGTTATTCACCATGCTTTTCATTTCTGCGTTGGCACCATCGCCAAAGGCAGTCACCAGCTCGTTTGCCGATTTACCTGCGCGGAATCCGGCAACCAGTTCTTTTACCTTGTTTTCGGTAAGCCTGGTAAATACTACACCATTGATAATGGCAGCAGGTTCCTGATCGTTCATGCCTATGCAGGCAGTATCGAACAGACCAATCAGTCCGTCGGTAGTTACTTTACCGAAGGCTGTACCGCATTCCTTTTCAAAGGCTTTAGCAATAGCGTCTCTGCCCATCATTCCGGCAACAGCACTGTTGTTAAGATATACAGTGTATTTGCCCGACGGCTTGCAGGTGAAGAAATGGTAGAACGATGATGTTTGTTCAACATCCACTCTGGACATTTTCAGTTCCTTTGAAATGATACCGATAGCTTCAGCGGGCACGAACCTGAGTTGGTTTTGTACATCTGTAAGGATGTCCATCAGGCGGTCCGGATTGTTCGCGTATTTTCCGGTAATTTCTTTAACAGAATTCTCGATTTGGCTCATTTTTCCTCCGCGATGTTTATATGTTTTTCTTATTTGTTATTTCAATAACAGCGACGGCAAAAATATACATATTTTTCTGATTGGCGAGGTGGAATTAAAATATTTTACGGGTCAGCTCATGAGAAAGGTCTGTACATTGGAGTTGCACGGAGTGAATAGTTTGCTTTCGGTGTGACAAAAATCAATAACAGCTTGTTTTTATTTGGCGGTATTGTAAAGCAGTCATGTTTTGTATATATTTGAAAATAAAATAATAGGGCAGTAATTATTGATTGGGTTATTTTAAATGAGCTTGAACTTTTTAAAAAGTAACATCGTGCAGAAACAGTCAATATTTCGCTATTTCAGAAAAATTGCAGTTTTTTTAATTGCGGGTACAGTATTGATAATAATTTCTTTAGAGAGTCTGAAAACAATTCAGTCTGATTCCGGGTTGACCTATGAACGCTATGAAGCGTTTTTACATATAATTTCTGATACTTCCCGATTTGTTGTTGTACCGCTTAAACAGCTGAATAGTACTTATGCACCCGGTAAAGTTGTGATAGCTATCAAGCATGATGTTGATGCAGATTTGGAAAGGGCTCTTTATATGGCAACTCTTGAGTACGCGCATCATATCCGTGGATCTTACTATATCTTACATACGTCGGATTATTATCTTGAAAACGCTGATAATAAGATTGTCCATAATGAAGCGATTGTTCCGGTGCTTCAAAGAATCCAAAGCTACGGACACGAGATTGGCTGGCATAATGATCTGGTAACACTTGATGTGATATACAAACAAGATGCTGTAGAATTCTTGCGTTCTGAACTGACCTGGCTAAGGAGCCATGGTATCCATATTGTAGGCACATCGGCCCACGGGAGTATTTTCAGTCCAAAGTACGGTTATAACAATTATTATTTCTGGAATGAATGTAAAACCAGAACTACACCAGACCGCCCCAATAATGATTTTATCATTATGAATTCTGATACTGTTGTGATGAAACATGCTGCAATGAAAGATTTTGGGCTTACCTATGAAGCATATTTTCTGGATCATAACAAGGATTACAATGATATTGACCATGTAATGCCTGATTGTATGATTCATCCCGATCAAATGCTCTCCGGCCAACGCATTATCATTCTGATTCATCCACAATACTGGCATTATTTTGAAGAATAATTCATTAGTTATTTTATCAAATTATACAATGTTAATAAATAGTAAATAAAAAGTTAATGCAAATTTGTAAAAATTAGTAAATCAATTAAATAAATAAAATTGAAAAAAATATCATCCATGAAAATCACTAAGTCAACATAGCGATTTTCATGGATAAAAAAATAAATAAACCATGAAAAAAAGTATGTGCGCATAGCGATTTTCATGGAAAAATGATTATCTTTGTGGCATGATTCCACGAAATACCATAAAGGAAATATCCAAATGGCTGAAGGAATTTCCATGTGTTGCCATACTGGGAGCACGGCAAAGCGGCAAAACCACGCTTGCCAAAACCATTATGAAGCAGCGACGTAACAAGTGTATTTATCTTGATCTGGAATACCCTTCGCACTGGCAGCGCCTGAATGCTGATGCTGAACTTTACCTGAAAGCTCATTCAGATAAACTCATTATCATTGACGAAATTCAGCGAATGCCACAGCTATATCCTTTGCTCAGGGCTTTAATTGATGATAAGCGCCGCAACGGGCGTTTTCTGATACTTGGTTCTTCGAGTCCGTTTCTTGTAAAAGGAGTTTCAGAATCACTTACAGGAAGAATTGCTTTTGTTGAGCTGCCGGGTATTACCATTTCTGAAGCGGCCGATTCCGGAATATCCATCATTGAACATTGGATCAGAGGGGGCTTCCCGTTGCCACTTACGGCAACGAACCGGGAAAAACGTACAAAATGGTTTGCTGATTTTACCAAAACCTATATTGAACATGAAATGCCTGAGCTGTTCGGTACCGGATTCTCATCACATATTATCCGGAACTACTGGCAGATGCTCGCAGCAAATAACGGTGGCCTTTGGAATAAAGAAATGTATGCACGTTCATTGGGAATCTCTATTCCTACAGTGAACCGCTATTTGTACTATATGGAAGGCGCATTTCTGGTTACACGCTTGATGCCATGGGCATCAAACCTGAATAAGCGTCTGGTAAAATCGCCCAAGCTGTACCTCAATGATACCGGCATTCTGCATTATCTGAACCGGATTGCTGATTATGATGATTTACTTGGACACCCTATTGCAGGACTATCGTGGGAAGGTTATGTGATTGAACAGATACGGTACGCAAAAAAGCCGCATATTGACCTGTACTATTACCGCACGCACCAAGGTGCTGAGATTGATTTACTTCTTGTAAAAGGGACAAGACCGGTGGCCGCCATTGAAATTAAAATGTCACTGGCACCGAGTATTGCAAAGGGTTTTTATCAGAGCATTGATGACCTGAAAACCCCCAGGAACTTTGTAATTATTCCCTTCGGAGATCCTTACCGGCAGCGCGAAAATGTATGGTGCTACTGTCTATTGGATTTTATTAAAAAGGTGTTACCCGGATTATAAAAAAAGCCGCTCATTTCTGAAGCGGCTTTTACTGTTACTGTATGTTCTGTTAATCCCTGCGAACTTCACGGGTGATAGTCCCGTCCATGTTGCGGAAGTTAACAATCATCGGCATCTTGCCCGGAAGGCTGTGCGTGGCACATGAGAAACACGGGTCGTAGGCACGGAATGCCATCTCAACCAGGTTCAGAATGCCATCATCAACAACAACACCTTTTTTAATAAAGCCCTGCGCTGCCTTTTTGATAGACATGCAAATAGGCGCATTATTATTGGTAGTTCCAACAATGAGGTTGGCTTTTGTTACCATACCGTTTGCGTCGGTCCAGTAATGATGGGTGAGCGTTCCGCGTTGTGCTTCAACAGTACCAACACCTTCGGTAGGCGTATTGAATATTTTGGCACGAAGGTCGTCACTGCAAATCTCAGGCATACTTACCAGCTCAACGGCTCTTTCGGCTGAATAAATCAGCTCAATGAGGCGAGCCCAGTGCATGGCCAGTGTGTTATTTACCGGCTTTCCGCCAAGGGTTGCGAACATTCTTTCATATTCTTCCTGTGCAACAGGAGTTGCCATACCATCGGCGGCATTGAGTCGTGAAAGAGGTGTTGCATGATATACGCCTGAATCCTGACCTTCTACAAAGCCTTTCCAGCCTACTTTTTTCAGATAGGGGAATTTGAGATAGCTCCATGGCTCTACGCGCTCACTTACATATTCGCGGTAATCCTTAGGCTCATACTTAAACATTTCTTTGCCGGCGGTATCAACCACGCGCACTTTGCCATCATAGAAATTTACTTTGTTATTCTCATCTACCAGACCCATGGAGTGAATCTTCAGAGAATACGGTCCATTTACGATGATGTCAACATAATCTTTATTCGCCAGCACGATATCATTGAAAACTTTCATGGAGAATTTGGAGAATTCAACGAAGCCTTTTGCTTTTTCAAGGATGTCTTTGCGCTGCTCTTCTTTCAGGCCTTTACGCACTCCACCCGGAACATTCATAACAACATGTGTCTGATGTCCGCCAAGCAATGCCTGTATTTCCTGAGCAATTCTTCTTTGTTTGAGCACTTCGGTGCCTATTTCTTTACCTACCTTGGCAATTACGCCAAGTACGTTACGTTCTGCTTTGCTTGCCTGCGGTCCGACTACGAAATCGGGAGCACCCAGAGCATAGAAATGCGCAATATGGCTGTGAACAAAGTGTGCCATATAGAACAATTCCCTGATCATTTTTGCGGTAGGAGTGGGCTGAACACCAAAAACGGCATCAGCAGCCTTGCCGGCTGCCATGTGGTGGCATCCGGGACATACGCCGCAAATTTTGGTTACAATTTGTGAAACGTCCTCAATAGCGCGTCCTTCAAGGAATTTTTCAAAACCCCTTAATTCGGGGACCTGAAAGTATACATTCTCAACATCTCCGTCGTCGTTGCAGAAGATATCAATTTTGCCGTGTCCTTCAAGACGGGTAACCGGGTCTATGCAATAGTGTTTCATTTCTGTTTCCTCCTTAATATTGAGCCGGGCAGGCTGAACCTGTAGAATGTGCCGGCAGGGTCAATAACTGATTCCAATGCTTTGTCGATCTCTTCTTCCTCGCGGCCTTCCATCATTGAAGCGATGGCCGACATCATTTTGGCTCCGGGATCGGGAATATTATCAAGCGGTCCGTAGCATCCGCGGCAGGGTGCATTGCCTTCTATGCAGCGTACGCCGCATCCGCTGCGGGTTGCAGGTCCCATGCACAGTATGCCCTGTTCGTTAAGACAGGTCTCACCATCGTCGGTAACTTCCCAGGGGCGGAAGAATTTCTTGATTCCTTTTTTTTCTGATTTCTTGCGTTTGCAATCGTCGCACTGTACGCGTTCGCCACCACCAATAACCGATCCTTTCGGAGGCAGTTCGGCGCCGGTAACAACGGCCATGAATACTTCCACCAGACGTTCTGTCTGAGGCGGGCATCCCGGAAGGTAATAATCAACATCAACAATCTGGCCGAGTGTCATTACATCTTCATAGAAATGAGGAATATGAAGATGACCTTCGGGTACATCATTTTCGGGCTGAGGTCTGATTTTTCCGGGATTTTCAGTTGATTCGCTTTCTTCATAAACACGGCGCATCAGGTCTTCTTTTGTTGAGAAGTTGGCAAGTCCGGGGATACCGCCCATATGTGCACACGAACCGTAAGCAATTAAAATTTTTGATTTCTGACGAAGCAGTTTGGCCATGTGTTCGTTTTCACTGTTACGGACAGCGCCGTTGAACAGTGTAACATCGATGTGCTGATCGGCCATTTCTTCCACGTCCTTGTATTTAATATCGAGCGCAATAGGCCAGAATACCAGATCGGCATTGGCAACTACGTCAAATAATTTTTCATGAACGTCGAGGACCGAAACACAGCAACCGCCGCAGGCAGCGCCCCAATATATGGCTAATTTCAGTTTTGGTTTTTCGTTTTCCATTTCTTATCCTCCTTATTTATCAAGAGTTTGAACCACTTCTTTGATCGTTGACGGACCAAGTTCCTTCAGTGTTGCGGTCATTTCATTAACCACTTCCTGAAGGCGTTTGCCTTCGCTGGCGCTGATCCATTCAAGGCGAAGCCTTGAGTTGTCGATACCCATCTGAGCAATGTATTTCTGCATCAGTTTGAATCGCCTGAGGCATTTATAATTGCCTTCAGCGTAGTGGCAGTCACCGGGGTGGCATCCGCCAATGAGCACACCATCGGCTCCTTTGGCAAAGGCTTCCATGATGAATTCAGGGTCGATACGGCCTGAGCACATCACGCGAACAACGCGGGTACTGGGCGCATATCTCATCCTGGATACGCCGGCAAGGTCAGAAGCAGTGTAGGTACACCAGTTGCAGAAGAAGGCAACTATTCGTGGTGTCCATTGTTCCATGTTATTTTCTGTCGGTTGCATATATTATATTTTTGTTTTTCTAATCAATTAAAATACCGTCAATCTCGCTCATGATTTCCTCATCATCAAACAGGTTCTGGAAAATGGCGTTGGAACCGCATGATGCCACGCAGGTACCGCACCCTTTACATAACGCTTCATTGATGAATGATTTTCCTTTTTCTGCATTGAATGAAATGGCCGTATATGGGCACATGTTCACACATACCTGACATCCGCAGCATCTTTCCTCAGTAATCTGTGCTGTATTGGGTTCCAATTCCACAAAACCTGAGTCGATGAGTGCGAGTGCTTCAGCCGCGGCAGCGCCTGCCTGAGCAACACTGTCGGGGATGTCTTTCGGTCCCTGGCATGCACCTGCAATGAAAACGCCATCGGTAAATGTGCTCACCGGAGCAAGTTTCGGATGCCTTTCGAGGAAGAAACCTTCGGAAGAACATGAAATGCTGAACATTTTCCGTATTGAATCGGCATCTTTGGCCGGCTCAAGGCCGACGGAAAGAACTACCATATCAACCGGTATTCTGCGTACAACGCCAATCAGCGTATCTTCGGCACGGATAATGAGTTTGCCTTTTTCTTCTTCAGTTGTTGCCCAGTCGTTCACATCCGATACACGGCCGCGAATGAACTGAACGCCTTCCTGCAGCAATTTATCATAAAATTCTTCATAGCCTTTACCCGGTGTGCGCATATCAATATAGAAATTATACACCTCTGCGCCGGTATGTTCCTTAAGAAGGTGGGCAAGTTTCAGTGAATACATGCAGCAAACCCTCGAACACCATTTGTTGGTTTTTTCATCACGTGAGCCCACGCAGTGAATAATACCAACGCTTTTAGGTTTGGTAACCCCATCACGCAATACAACGTGTCCTTCAGTCGGACCGGAAGCATTTACAAGACGCTCTACTTCGAGTGAAGTAAATACATTGGGATATTTTCCGTAACCGTAGTTCGATGTTTTTGCAGGGTTCACCGGTTCGAATCCTGTTGACAGGATGATGGTACCTACATTGATATCTATTACTTCGGGTTTCTGGTTAAAATCAAAAGCGTTGCGGTCGCAGGCTTTGGCGCAACCCTGTGAGCATTTGCCTGTTTTAAAATGGATGCAGGTTTTGTCGTCAATCAATACTACCTGTGGTGTTGCCTGAGCAAATGGAATATAAACGGGTTTGCGTTTTGAAAGCCCCATATTAAATTCATCCGGGAATTTACCTTCTTTATATATGCATGCGTCGATGCAAGCAAGACAACCCACACAAAGGTCTTCGATAATATACCGCGGCTTTTTGGTCACGGTTACTTTATAATTCCCAACGAATCCTTCAACATTCGAAACTTCTGACCATGTCCAGAGTGTGATATTGGGGTGTTTGAGAACCGATGACATTTTTGGTGTCAAGATACATGCAGCGCAGTCGAGTGTCGGGAAGGTCTTATCGAATTTGGCCATATAACCGCCAATGGTAGGATCTTTCTCAACCAGATACACTTTTTTACCGGCGTTAGCCATTGTAAGAGCCGCATGGATACCGGCAATACCGCCACCCACTATGAGGGCGTCGGGATTAACGGGAACTTTTTTCTTGTCGAGTGCTTTGTGGAAAGCCACACGGTGAACGGCCGCGCGTGACAGGTCTTTAGCCTTGAGTGTTGCGAGGTCTTTATCTTCATGAACCCATGAAGTATTTTCGCGGATGTTGACCATCTGCATAAAGAACTGGTTCAGCCCTGCTTTTGCAGTAGCACCGCGGAAAGTAGGTTCGTGCAGCAGCGGTGAGCATGATGCAACTACGATGCGGTTCAGCTTAAGTTCTTTGATGTCTTTCTGGATCAGTTCCTGTCCAGGGTCGGAACACATATATTTATAGTCCTTTGAAACAACCACGTTGGGGAGCTTCGCGACATATTCAGCAACCGCTGTAACATCAACGGTTCCGGCGATATTATGGCCGCAGTGGCACACGTAATATCCTATCCTGATTTCTTCTTTCTGTTTCATTCTTTTTCCTCCCGCGTTATTTAGCAAAACTTAATTCAGGTGAAAGTGAACGCTGCAGGCCAAGTGCCTTGTTGTTCAGACCAAGTGCCATTCCCATAAGCTGAGAAAAATACATGACCGGAATGCGAACATCTTCGCCAAACATTTTTGATATTTTGCCCTGAAAACATTCAAGATTGAACTGGCAGAGCGGGCATGCGGTTATGATAACATCGGCACCGCGCGTTTTGGCTTCTTTCATCAACAAAAAATTCATCCTCATGCCGATGTCTGAAATGGTGCTCGTCATGGCGCCGCTGCAGCAACGGGTTTTCAATGGCCAGTCAATAGCTTCACCACCCATAGCCTGAACAATATCGTCCATGGTGTGAGGGTCGCGCTGATCGTCGAATGTAGCGTATGGGCGAATAAGCTGACAGCCGTAATAACTGGCAACTTTGATGCCTTTGAGCGGAAATTCAACAGCATTCTTGAGTGTGTTCAGTCCAATATCGTTGATGAAAACATCAAGCGGATGTCTTACATTTGATTTGTTGGCAAAGGCCATTCCCATGTTGGTCATGTCTTGCTCAACCTTGGCTTTCACATTCGGGTCGGTATTGATGTAATTCTTTGTCTTCAGCAGTCCCATGTAACAAGCAGCGCAAGGGGCAATAAGATCGGCGTCACCTTGATTTTCTGCTATTGCTAAATTGCGGGCGGTAAGGCTGATGGCATCACACTCGTCTATGGACATATAATTTGTGGCACCGCAGCAGTTCCAGTCGTCAATTTCTTCAACGGGTACCTGCAGTTTTTTGAATACCGCGAGCAGGGATTCTTCGTATCCTCTGCCGGATGATTTAAGCGAACATCCCGGGTAATATAGATAATTCATATATTTTTCTCCTGTTCGTTTTATTAAATTTCTTTACTGCAAACGATGCGTTTCAGTTGTTCTTTATTCTTGGTTCCTTTTTCGAAAGGAAGGATGCGCCCGGTCATAAATAGTTTAATTCCGAGTGATGCATAACCGATGCTTTTAAAGATGTTGTACCGCATGTAATATTTAAGCAGCAGATACAATTCGTTGATTCGGCCACGTGATTTTACCTCTTTGAAAAAAGTACTTGCCATGATGGGAATCGGGAAGTTCTTTGGGTAAGCCTTGTTCTTGATGGCTTCTCTTTTTATAGCGTACATTACCTCCGTGATTTTTATGCCTTTAGGGCATTCCACGGTGCAGTTGTAGCAGGACGCACACAGCCAAACAGTGTTGTTTGACAGTACTTCCTTTTTGAAACCTGCCCTTACCATAGCAATAACCTTGCGCGGTGTGTAATCCATGTAAATGCTTAATGGGCATGCTGCGCTGCAGTTGCCGCATTGGATACAGCCGAACAATTTTTCACCGTGGGCATTTTTCGCGATCAGCTTTCCGAAGTCTTTGTCCAGATCTGATTCATGACTGATGTCCTGTAACGGAAATTTGCTCATTTTTGCCTTCTTTTTTTGTTATATAATTTAGTTTGCAGAATTTTATTTTATCTTGATAATGTCTATAATTCAGGATGTTTTTTTAGATGGAGCAAGCAAAAGTAATTAAAAAATTGATTTTTCAAATGCCGACCGTTATTTTTTTCACAATAAAGAAACATTCTAATTTTCACGTTCGAATGACATAATTTTGCAAAAATAAATTCATTCAAATAGATTCCACAAATCAGAAGAATTTTTGACCTTGAAGAAATCAGTTGAGATATTTGTTACAGGTTTAGTGCAGGGCGTGGGTTTTAGACCTTTCGTGTACCGCATTGCGGCTGTATTGGGTTTGAATGGCACAGTGGAAAACCGGAATGATGGTGTTAAAATTCGGATTGAAGGTTCTGAAAATCAAATTGATGACTTTGTTTTAGCATTGAAAAATGAAGCGCCTCCTGCGTCTTCAATACGCAGTTTGCAACTTGCAGAAGTTGACTGGCAAGGATTTGCGGATTTTTCAATTGTTAAAAGTGAGAATATCTCTGAAGAAATTACTGAGATAAGCCCTGATATTGCAGTGTGTAATGATTGTCTTACGGATATGAAAATTCAGGAACACCGTATTGATTATCCGTTCATTAACTGCACAAATTGCGGCCCGCGTTTCACCATTATTCAGGACCTTCCGTATGACCGGGACAAGACGACGATGGATAAGTTCATGATGTGCAATACCTGCCATCAGGAATATACCAATATTATGGACCGCCGTTTTCATGCTCAACCCATTGCGTGCAATCATTGTGGGCCTGAGTATGAGCTTCACTATCAGGGTGATAAACTTAATAAGTTCAAGGAAATCTGCGATTTTTGTGCCGCATTGATTGACGAAGGTCAGGTACTTGCCATGAAAGGTCTTGGTGGATTTCATCTTGCCTGCGACGCGCTGAATGCTACGGCTGTAAGGCGTTTGCGCGATCTTAAGCATCGCGAAAGCAAACCGCTTGCCATCATGTTTCGTAACATCCAACTCCTCAAAGAAGTTGCCTATATTAACGAAGATGAGGAACATACCTTGCTGTCATGGCGGCGACCCATTGTAATTTTGAAATTGAAAACTGATTTTGCAATCCCTGATGAGGTAAGTAACGGATTGAAAACCTTAGGGGTTATGCTTCCGTACCTGCCCTTTCATCATTTGCTTTTTGAAAAATTGCAAACAAATGCCATCGTGCTTACCAGCGGTAATATTTCAGATGAGCCAATTGTGATTGATAATCAGCTTGCTATAGGGAAACTTGCACCCATATCAGACGCGCTGCTTCTGTACAACCGCGATATTTATAATCGTACGGATGATTCTGTTGTTTTTGTTTCGGGTGGCAAAGAGCGGATAATCAGACGATCACGTGGATATGTCCCAAATCCGGTCCTTCTTAATTTCAATGCAGAAGGGATTTTCGCAGCTGGAGCTGAGCTGAAAAATTGTTTCTGTATCGGTAAAGGCCGACAAGCTATTCTGAGTCAGCATATTGGTGATTTAAAGAATATCAGTACGTATGATTTCTATACGCAGACGGCGACCCAATTTCTGAAATTATTCCGTTTAAAACCCTCGGTAATAGTGGCTGATTTGCATCCCGATTATCTGTCAACACGCTTTGCAGAGAAACTTAACGTGCCGGTTATCAGCGTACAGCATCATCATGCACACGTTGCGTCGTGCATGGCCGAACATGGTCTTGATGAAAATGTAATCGGCATCAGCTTCGACGGAACAGGTTATGGCGATGATGGCAACACCTGGGGCGGAGAGTTTTTTATCTGCGATTTTGAACGTTATAAGCGGATATATCATTTTGAATATGTGCCTGTTCCGGGTGGTGATAAGGCGTCAGAGGAAGCCTGGAGGATGGCGGTTTCGTACCTTTATAAAGTGTATGGTCCGTCTTTCGCGGAATTGAAGCTGCCACTATTCACGCAGATTTCACCTGATAAAGTAAAATTACTGGTTCAGGCAATCGATAAAAATATCAATACACCACTCACATCCAGCGCCGGACGGCTGTTTGACGCGGTTTCCGCGCTGACGGGCATTTGTACGCGCAATAATTTCGAAGCTGAAGCACCCATGCGGCTCGAAGCAGCTATAAAAATGGGTGTTTCTGAGTTCTATCCACACTCGGTAAAAAATGAAAATATCTGTTTTGATGATACAATCAAAAGTATTGTTGAGGATGTTTTACGCCTTACAGATTCCGGAATAATTGCCGCGAAATTTCACAATACTATTGTTAACATCATTCAGACTATCGCCGAAAAGGCGAGGACATCATTTCAGATAAATAAGGTTGTAATGTCCGGTGGAGTCTTTCAAAACAGATATTTGCTGGAGAATGCCGAGAAGGTGCTAACAGATGCCGGATTCGAAGTTTTCACACAAACGCTGGTTCCTTCGAATGATGGCGGAATAGCACTGGGGCAGTTGGCGGTGGCTGCACGGAAGTTTGTAAAGTCGGAAAGTCTGTAAAGTCTGTAAAGTCGGAAAGTCTGTAAAGTCTGAAAGTCGAAAGTCAAAAGAAATCAATAGTTTTGTAATAAAAAATTGGTTTTATGAAAATTGACAAATTCGAGGATATTGTGGCCTGGCAAAAGTCGCAGATATTAGCCTTGCAGGTTTATGATATTACCAGAGATTTAAAGGATTTTGGCTTTTCTGACCAGATTAGACGAGCAATTATTTCAGTTAGTAATAATATAGCTGAAGGGTTTGAAAGAAGGACAGATAATGAATTCAGACATTTTCTTTTTATTGCAAAAGGAAGTGCCGGTGAAGTGAGAAGTATGCTTTATCTCGCCCGAAATCTCAAATATTTTGGAGATATTCAAGTCGAAGGAATGTTAACAGAGATACTGATTGTTTCAAAGATGATTTCCGCATTAATTAAAACTTTGAAGTAATTGAATCAGGTATTTTGAGTGTGCCAAAGTCGAGACATAACTTAAATAAATTAAGATTTACCTGTATCTTTGTACTCTATTAGACGTTAGCACCTTTGTGGACTTTTACCGCCGCAGGCGGGCAGGGCCTTTAAAGACTTTTAATCCGCCAGTGGTCGGACTTCCGCTTCGCTGCAGCTTTTTGAACTTTACAGACTTTTGACTTTATGGACTTTTGACTTTAGACTTTATGAACTTTATAAACTAATTTTTATGTGCTTAAGTATTCCTGCAGAAATAATTTCCATTGACGGCGATATGGCCAAAGTGAGCGTGGGTGGAACCATGGTTCAGGCTTGCCTTCAATTACTCGAAGACCCTAAAATAGGGGAGTTTGTACTGTTACATTCTGGATTTGCCATTGAACGCCTCAGTAAAGAAGAAGCCGAGGAGAATATGAAATGGCTGAAAGAACTGGGCGAAGCCGGACTTGCGGAAAGTGAAGAGTGAAGAATTAATAGTGAAAAGTGAGAGCATTCAGAGCAAGTTCGTTAGCTTTTTATTTGTAATTATCCCCGCCATACGCGGACAGGCATTATTAATTATTAATTATTCATTGTGAAATATATTGACGAGTATCGCGATAAAGCAATTGTAGAGCAGCTTGTAAAGAGTATTAAGGCTGTTTCTAAGAAAGAAATATCACTGATGGAAGTGTGTGGCGGTCATACCATGTCTATTCAGAAATTCGGATTGCCGTCATTGCTTCCTGAAAATATCAAACTTGTTTCAGGTCCCGGATGTCCTGTATGTGTATCGAGCCGCAAATTTATTGACACGGCGGTTGCCTACAGCCGCATGGACGATGTGATTATTACAACCTTTGGTGATCTGATTCGCGTGCCGGGTTCTGTATCATCACTGGAAAAGGAAAAGGCTGCGGGAGCTGATGTGCGTATTGTATATTCACCGCTTACAGCCATTGATATTGCAAAGCAAAATCCCCAGAAGAAAGTAATTTTTTTGGGTATAGGTTTTGAAACGACGTCGCCTACAAGTGCTGCTGCTGTTGCCAATGCTTATTCTCAGAAGGTGCCGAATTTCTTTTTGTTCAGTTCGCATAAGATTATGCCGCCCGCTATGGCTGCCCTGATTGATGAGGGCGTGACAATCAACGGATATATTTGTCCGGGGCACGTGAGCACCATCACGGGAAGTGCCATCTACGAGCCCATTGCAGCGCAGTACAATCTTGGTTGTGTAATCTCAGGATTTGAACCCGTTGATATTTTACAGTCGGTGCTGATGCTTGTAACGCAGTATGAGCGAGGCGAAGCGAAAGTTGAGAATCAGTATTCGCGTGTTGTGAAAGCAGAAGGAAACCTGAAAGCACAGGCACTGCTGAATGAAGTGTTCACGCTGCGCGACGACTGGTGGCGCGGGCTTGGCGTGATACCCCTGAGTGGCATGGCGCCGCGCGAAAAATACAAAATGTATGATGCGGAACAGGCTATTCCCATTGTTGTTCCCGAACCCGAAGAACCCAAAGGATGTATATGTGGTGAGATACTTAAAGGTTTGAAAAATCCTAAAGAATGCAAATTGTTCGGGAAAGTTTGTACGCCAACCAATCCTATCGGTGCCTGCATGGTTTCCAGCGAAGGCGCCTGCCAGGCGTTCTACAAATACTCAAGATAGGTAACAATTAATAATTAATAATTATCAATTTCTAATTGTTTAATATTCTGCAGGTAGTTCTTTAAGTTGCTTCAGTGTGAACACAGGGCCGTCTTTACAAACGAAGACTTTTCCCACATTGCAGCGGCCGCATTTCCCAAATCCGCATTTCATGCGGTTTTCAAGTGTTGTATAGATGATATCGTCTGTAAATCCTAATTTCTCCAGAACCGGAAAAGTATATTTAATCATTACGGGCGGGCCGCAAACAATAGCGATGGTATTTTCAGATGAAGGCGCGGCTTTTTCAAGAACTGTGGGAACAAACCCTACTTCGCCCTTCCAGTCAGCGTTTTCGCCGCCGGGGTCAACAGTGGTAATGAGCTTAACATCGGGACGCGCCTGCCAGTCGGCCAGTTCATTCTTATACACCAGATCTTCAACAGAACGGGCTCCGTATAAAATCGTCACATCTTTATAATCGTCACGACGGTCCAGGCAATCCCAGATGACGCAGCGCATGGGAGGAAGCGCGATACCTCCTGCGATGAACAGGAGGTTCTTTCCTTTCCATTCATCAACAGGAAACACATTTCCATAGGGACCCCGGAAGCCTATCACTTCGCCTTCTTCAAGAGCAGCAAGCGCCGCCGTTACTTTGCCTGCCTTGCGAAACGTGCATTCAATGGAATCAGGTCGGGTAGGGGGTGATGCAATACAAAAGGTGCATTCCCCCTCCCCAAAAACCGAGTATTCTGCAAACTGGCCTGACCTGAAGACAAAATTGTTCTTTTCTGTTTCGTCGGTAAACTGCAACCTGAGCGTTTTTACATCGGGAGCTTCATCGATTACTTTCTCGATGCGCATCAGGTAAGGTTTGTATATGTTCTCTGACATGGTTATTTCTGTGTTATAATCTGTAAATGTTCAACAATATTCATATCTGCGGGACAACCGCGTGAGCAGCGTCCGCAACCTACACAGCCCAGAATAGAAAGTCGTTCAGGCTGGTAAGCGAATTTGTGAAGTATGCGCTGGCGCCAGCGTTCGGGCTGTCCCTCGCGTGGGTTGTGACCTGAAGTATGCATGGTGAAATTACTGAGGGCACAGGTGTCCCAGCATCTGAGGCGCTTACCTTTGTATGCTGTTCCTTCATCCTGGATATCGTAGCAGGAGCAGGTTGGGCAAACATAAGCACAGGCGCCGCAACCCAGGCAGCGCATGGCCTGTTCGGCCCAGACCGGATTTTCAAAAGCACCTTCCAGATTCTGTTGCAATTCCGATAATTCAAATTTCTTTTCGATGGATGCCACTATTTTATTTCCTTTTCCATCGTAATCAGTAAATAATTCTTTATTGCGTTCGAAGATTGAAACGCCTTTTTCCGTAAGGATATCCGCAATATAACCGCCGCCTTCGAGTGTGGTGAGCATGATGTCGCTGCCGGCCGTAGCATCGGGCGAAGAACCTACGGAAGTGCAGAAGCAGTGTGCATCTCCGGTTGTACATGCCATGCTGATTACAGTCAGTTTATTGTAACGTTCCATGAAATGAGCGTCCACCGTATCCCAGGTGAACACGGCTTTGAGTACACTGAATGCCGCAGCATCACAGGGATGCGTTGCAAAAAGTACTGTTTCAGGAATATCCGTTGGAATTGAATCCGTTATCTTTTGCCCGTCTTTGTTAATGGTGTATTCAAATAGTTTTTCGACGGGAGGGAATGCGGCAAGCTTAGCCGAAAACACTGACTGCACGTAGTGAATATCGCAGAGTGCGGCATCAGTAACTTTATTAAAATTCACTTTTCCGGCATCGTCGCGAACAGGCGCCAAAACATCAGCACCTTTTTCAATAAGGCTGTTGACGAGCTTTTGGAGATTTTCTTCCGGAATATAATATTGTTTAGTTTCCATTTATTGAGATTCTGTTTTCAACCAATAACAATCAATTATTTTATAAAGTTCTCTTTGTCGCCGGTGTTGAAATCGGACAAAGCATAGCGCTGTTCGGCGCTTGTACCGGCCTCATAATGGAATTCTTTGAAAATCTCATTTGATAATTTCTGCGTAAGTATCTGCAAAGGAATTCCCTGAGGACAAGCATCAGCACAAGCATTGCAGTTGATGCATCTTCCTGCCAGGTGCATGGCTCGCATGATGTGCCATTCAAGGTTTCCTGTTTTTGAAGATGGTACACTTATCCATTGAGGCTGGTTGATATCAACCGTGCAGCGACCGCAATAGCATAGCGGACAGGCAGCGCGGCATGCGTAGCATTTAAAGCACTTGGAGAACTGATCCTGCCAGTAATACCAGCGTTCTTCAACACTCATTTTTTCAATTTTCTCTACCAGCTCATTGATATCCTTTTTTTCATCAGGAACATGAATGAAGGCAAGCATCTCATCCGTACTTTTCAACACGGAAAATTCATCATTTGCTTTAGCTGCGATGGCAATGATTTCATCTGCTTTAAGCTGTTTTTCCGCGATAAGCGCAATAATGCTTTTTAATCCCGGCATTCTTACCACAATTGCTTTTTTTCCAAACTTCTTCAGCTCTTTTTTGGTCAGGTACACTGCCAGGTTTGCGTTACAGCGTTCGTCAAAAATCAGTTTATCACAACTTTCAGCACTGGTGATGAATGCAGCCCGCACCTTGTCTGCAGAGCCTTTTTCATATCCTATAATGACATCAGCCTCTCCGGCAGATATCAGCGCTTTTGATATTTCATTAATATTACTCATGAATGTCCTCCTTCACTTCAGAATACTGGGAAGCAATTTTTTGATATTCGGTATAGGGTCCAAGTTTGCGAATATCTGATACGGTAGCGTTAACGATTTCTGCCCATCGTGCGCCTTCAGCGGCCGAAACCCATGAAAACACGATTCGACGGGTATCTATGCCCATAAAATCAAGCAATGACCGAAAGACCATCCAGCGGCGGCGTGCATGAAAATTTCCTGAGGTGTAATGACAATCGTTCGGATGACAGCCTGAAACAATAATGCCATCGGCCCCGTTGCTAAAGCATTTCAGCAGCAGCATAAAATCAATACGACCTGTACACGGGAAGCGTATTATCTTTACATTAGGGGCATATTTTATTCGGCTTGTGCCTGTGAGATCCGCGCCGGCGTAGGTACACCAGTTGCAGACAAAGGCCACTACTTTTGGTTCAAAAGGTTCCATCTGATTATTAAATTTCATTTAGCAATGCAACAACTTCACTGTAAACCTGCTTGTTCGAATACCCGCGAATATCAATGGATTTGGTGCGGCACAGCGCAACGCATGTTCCGCAACCCTGACACAGTCCGGGATTGATGGATGCGATGGTTTTAATCACTTCACCATTTCTGTTAAGAATTTCTTCATGACTAATCGCATTATACGGGCATACCGTTTCACAAAGGAAGCATCCCACGCAGGTGGAATAGATTGGCGGCGCACTTTTGTTAATATATGCAATCAGCGGATCTCTTGTCAGTTCTTCGTTTGAGAACAGTCCTATCACTTTGCTTGCTGCACCTGAAGCTGCCGAAACTGATTCGGGAATATCTTTGGGCGCCTGACAGGCTCCTGCGAGGAAAATGCCGGCAGTATTGGTTTCTACAGGTTTTAACTTCGGATGCGCTTCAGCAAAGAACTTGTACTGGTCATACGAAACGTGCATTTTCTGAGCGAGCTCTTCGCTGCCCGGACTTGCTATTGCTGCCGATGCAAGCACGACCATGTCTGCTTCAATCTCTACAGGACGGCCGCCCATCAGTGTATCGGCACCACAAACAATGAGCTTTCCGTTGCGCTCGTAGATGCGTGAAACGCGTCCTCGAATATATTGTGCACCGTCTTCTTCGATTGCACGGCGTGTAAATTCATCGTAATTTTTTCCTGCTGCACGGATGTCCATATAGAATACGGTGGCTTTTCCTTCATGCACCTTATGTTTGTAAAGCATGGCATGCTTGGCAGTGTACATGCAGCAAATCTTGGAACAATAAGGTCTTCCTTTGGCTGCGTCTCGAGAGCCGGCACATGCAACAAAAACTATTGATTTTGGAATTTCACCATCGGATGTACGCCTGATTACGCCACCTGTTGGTCCTGATGCAGACGCAAGTCGCTCAAACTGCAGGCCGTCGATGATGTCAGGGTGCTTGTCATAGCCGTATTCCGGAAACGACTTTGTTTTAAGAATGTCGAAGCCTGTGGCAAGCACAACGGCTCCTACAGCCACTTCAAAAACTTCATCAGGCTGATCAAACCGTATTGCCTTAGTGGGACACACTTTTTCGCAAACCTTGCATTTTCCTGAGGTGTAATAGGTGCAGTTTAATTTATCAATGACGGGTTTGTTAGGAACTGCCTGGGGAAACGGAACATAAATAGCGGTGCGGTTTCCAAGACCTTGCTCAAATTCTGAAGGGATTTTATTTTTCGGACATTTGGTTGTGCAAAGGCCGCAACCATTGCAAAGATGCTCGTCAAGACTTCTTGATTTTTTGCGTATAGTAGCTTTGAAATTCCCGATGAATCCGTCGAGTTTTTCAATTTCGGCATACGTATAAAGTGTGATATTAGGGTTCTGCGCCACTTCTACCATGCGTGGGGTAAGAATACACTGTGAACAGTCGAGCGTTGGGAAGGTCTCGGATAATTGCGACATATGACCTCCGATTGAAGGTTCACGTTCTACCATAATTACTTTATGGCCCGCGTTGGCAATGTCGAGAGCGCACTGAATTCCCGCAACACCACCACCCACAACAAGGGCGGTTCTTGTAACCGGCACTTTGATGTGCTGCAGCGATTCGTTGAGTTTTACTTTTTCAACCAGCGTTCTTACAAGGTCAACTGCTTTTTGTGTAGTGGCTTCATTTTTTTCGTGGACCCATGAGCAATGTTCGCGCAGGTTTGCCATCTCCACCAGAAACGGATTCAGTCCGGCTTCTTCTGCGGCTTTGCGAAAGGTAGGCTCATGCATTCGCGGTGAGCAGGCGCCCACCACAATTCCGGTGAGCCGATGTTCCCTGATTGCGTCTTTTATCAGCGTTTGACCGGGATCAGAGCACATGTATTTGTAGTCGATGCTCAACGCAACCCCCGGTATCTTTGCGATTTCTGCAGCCGTTCCCGGACAATCGACCGTAGCTGCAATATTCTCGCCGCAGTGGCAGATAAATACTCCTATTCGTGCCATATTAGTTCTCCTTGCTTGTTGGTTCCACCATTACGTGAGCCCTGTCAGCTATAGTAACCGTTTTTGTATTCACTTGCACAAAGTGCCTGTGCAGGCCCAGTGTATGCTCATCGATACCGATGGCAAGGCCGATTGCCTGTGTGATGTACAATACAGGAATGTTAGTTTTTTCTTTAAGTGCATTATTAATCTCAGGTCTGCGCATATCCAGATTAGAATGACACATGGGACATGCTACAATTACCGCTTCTGCGCCACGAAGCACGGCATCTTCAAGAATATTTCCTGAGAGGCGCGCTACGGTTTGTGTTTTTGAAATTGAAAATCCGGCGCCGCAGCATTCTGTTTTAAAAGCCCAGTCTATTGATTCTGCGCCCAGCAATTTCATTACCTTATCCATAGATTGGGGATCTTCTTCACGGTCGAAACCTACTACTTTGCTCGGTCTGACAAGCAGACAGCCGTAGTAACATGCTACTTTTTGGAAAAAATTTCGTTGAATTTTGTAATGAATATCCCGGGTAATATATTTTTCAATGAACTGAATTACATTGAGAATTTTAACGTTGCCGTGATATTCGATATCCAGATTTGCCGCCACCTGTGCGCGGAGCGTTGGATTTTCGGCCAAATGCGAACGTGTTGATTCAAGCCTGTTGTAACAGGCAGCGCAGGGCACAACCACTTCAGTAAGTCCTTCCTTTTCAGCCAGCGCAATAATACGGGCAGGCAACGACAGCGATAACATCTTGTCAAGATTATGTGCTGCTGTAGCGCCACAGCAATTCCAGTCCGGAATCGTCGTGAAGGTTATGTTGAAAGCCTTAGCAATTGCCTTGACGGATTCATTGTATTCACGCGAGGAACCTGTAAGTGAGCACCCCGGATAAAAACCTATTCTCATTTTTGTTTCTCCTTTTTATCAATGGTATTTTTGAAGATATTTTTAATGGCTTTGATGCCTTTAACTCTTTCGGGGATGAAGTGCAGCTTGCCTTTGGCTATCATGCCCGGCATATTGTTCAGGTCTTGTGTGAGCGCCAAAGTGCGGAGTTTGTAATCGGCTACCAGTACTATTTCGCTAAGCTTTCCGGTCAGTTTAATAGAATCGAGAAATGATTTATGAAAGGCAAGAATCTTCTTCGCTTTTGGATTCACTTTACCTTCTTTAATAGAAAGTGACCGCAAATAATCCATCATAACCGGAATATCTACTTCCTGCGGACAGCGGGCAATACAGGTTTCACAGTTCAGGCAATACCAGATGGACATAGAACGGAGAATATCGTCTTCATCCTGAATATTTCCCGTTTGCAGTTTGCGCAAAACCATGCTTGGAGTAAGATCCATTTCCACTGCCATGGGGCAGCCGGCAGAGCATTTGCCGCACTGGTAGCAGCGTGGAGCTGAAACGTCTGTTTCTGACCTTACTTTTCCGGCAAGTGAATTGTCAACGGTATGATGTTCGTTATGGCTCATTTATTCTAGGCTGTTTGTTGTGTTCTGTAGAAGTGTGGCGGGTTTCCGGAAACATTGAAACATGGGTTAAATCCGGCTTTCCTTATGTCGCTTATTATTCCTTCAAGTTTTTCAGCAGGTTCAACGGTAGTTCCCGGTTTGCCGTCATAGAGAAAATAGTTTTCTGTAAATTCAACCGGCGTAATGTTGGGCATCATTACGTTTGCACCGCTGTGAAGCGCCAGCATCCTTCCTTCGGGCTTGATTGCCTGAAGAGCTGTAGACGCGGCAATATTGATATCGGGCATCAGAATTCGAAGAGCGGAAATCATCTTCATCGAAAGTTCGAAGCGTTTTTCTATGGGCAGAAGTTTGGCTTCATCTGCAGCCATAGGTGTTTCGGCATGCACAAGATAAGGTCCCATACCCACCATGTCCACTTCAAGATCGCGGAAAAACAACAAGTCGTCAGCCAGGTCGGCAATGGTTTGCCCCGGAAGGCCAATCATTACGCCGGTTCCGGTAATGTACCCGATATCTTTGAGCGCTGTCAAGGCTTCCAGCCGATGCGAGAAATTGTGTTTGTTATTATTGGGATGAATGGTTTTGTAAAGCGCGATATTTGTAGTCTCTATTCTTAGCAGATAGCGTTTGGCTCCGCTTTCGAACCAGCGTCGGTACGTCTCTTCTGTTTGTTCACCGCAAGAGAGCGTAATTGCCAGCTTGCCGTCAGATATTCTCATTACCATTTTAATGACATCGTCGAGATAGTCTGTAAAAGCTTTATCGTTGCGCTCTCCCGACTGAATTACTACCGAGCCAAGGTTATTGTCAAAAGCGAATTGTGCTGCTTCTTCAACTTTTTCGATGGGCATCAGGTAACGTTGAATATTGCCATTATCGGCACGAATGCCGCAGTAGTTACAATTCTTAGCACAGATGTTGGATACTTCTATCAGACCTCGCATGTACACATCGCCGAGGAATGTTTCGTATGCGATACTTTTGGCGAGGCCATAAAGAGATTCTATTGCTTTGGGTTCGTGAAGAGAGAGCATTTCGATCAGTCGCTCCCTCGAAAAAATTTCGCCGGTGTTTGTCATAGCGCGGGAGTATTAAGCTGTGCTGATTTGGTACTTGCTGTTATATCAAAGCCTAAAGGTTTTACTACTCTGGGCAGTATTCCGTTTATCCACGCGATGGCCATGCCATAATTTGAAACCGGAACACCCTCGTCAATAAAGGGTTTCAGCCGATTAATCACTTGTTTGCGCGTGAACATACATCCGCCGCACTGTATCACCAGTGCATAATTTTTAATCGGCTCTTTGCAGTTATCATGACCGGCGACAACTTCAAATTCCAGATTTTTCCCGGTGAAATTTTTAAGCCATGCCGGAAGTTTGAAACGTCCTATATCCAGACAATTCACTCTGTGGGTGCATGATTCCAGAATAAGTATTTTATCCCCGTCTTTCAAGTCGCTTATAAGCATGCTGCCTTCCAGGTATTTTTCAAAATCACCTTTCATACGTGCAAACAAAATGCTGAAACTTGTGAGTGGGACATTTGATGGAACCACTGAACTGACAAAAGCAAATGCCTGGCTGTCGGTTACAACAACAGCCGGTGCCGGACCTTTTGCAAGAGCAGCTTCAAGTTCGGTTTCACGAACCAGTGTGCAAATGGTGTTTTTATCAAGTGCATCGCGAACCGCCATCATTTGTGGAAGAATCATCCTGCCATCAGGTGCTTCGGAATCAATAGGCGTGACTAAAAGTACGTGATCACCAGAGTTAACAATATGTTCAAATAAGTTAACGTTTTGATAACTTGTCTCCGGGATGGTTTTTTTCAAAAGTTCAACCACATCGTCCAGATGATCGGGTTGTGCCGCACTGAAATCAATATAAAGCGCATCGCAAAATTGTCTTATTTTGTCAATAGTTGCGGCATTCAGTGTTTCGAGGTCCGATTTGTTATGCAGAATAAAATAGGGAATATTGTATTTTTCAAAGAGGGCCGTAAGACCGGTTTCAAAGTCGCTGAAGATGTTTTCGGAGATGACGAGAATCGCGCAATCAACCGTTTTCATTGCTTCAAGCGTTTTTGCAATGCGTTTTTGACCGAGTTCACCGGTATCATCAATACCTGCAGTATCTACAATAATTGCAGGACCTATTCCAAATATCTCAATTGATTTTTTAACCGGATCAGTTGTGGTTCCGGGCTGTTCGGAAACAATAGCAATATCCTGCCCGATGAGTGCATTAATGAGCGAACTTTTGCCGTTGTTCCTTCTTCCGAAGATACCAATATGTGGTTTATTGTCTTTTCCTTTCATGGCCGTTTCTCTCTTTTATAAAATTAATTGTAATATTTCAGACCGAAGGTTAATGTCATGTGAAATCGATGAATCCTGATTTATAGCATTATTTCGGCAGTTTTTATTTGGATTACAGATATAGGTCGCGCTCACCATTTTTGATGCGCTCAAGTCGGTTTAATACTTCGCCTTGTAAAGCAAGATCAACTTTCCCGTAATGATCGCGGATGAGTTTCCAGCCTTTTTCTTTTATTTCCTGTGTTGCATAATCCTGCAGGTATTCAGCAAGTGTCAGCATAGCATTCGGGGTACAAAAGCGTTTGATGAAGCCGGGTACTGAGAACTCCATGAAGTGCTCACCGGTTCGTCCCTGACGGTAGCAAGATGTACAAAAGGAGGGAAGGTATCCGTTGGTGATAAGCTCATCCATGACTTCCGAAAGTGAGCGCTCGTCGTTCACTTTGAACTGTTCTTTCTTAAGATTCTGGCGTTTGCCTTTGTTTTCGGCATACGCGCCAATCTCCAATTTTGTGCCTGCATCAATCTGGGACACTCCAAATTCGAGAACCTGTTTGCGTATATGCTCCGGTTCACGGGCTGTCAGAATAAGTCCCGTATAAGGAACGGCAAGACGGAGGATGGCAATTATTTTAAGAAAGTCCTCATCATTTACTCTGTGGTCTGTACCTGCGGTGCTTGCTGAGGCTTCCTGAATTCTTGGGAAGGATATTGTGTGCGGGCCTACATTGAAGCAGGCTTCAAGATGATTTACATGACGCAATAAAGCCATCAACTCAAATTTCCAGTCGTACAGTCCGAACAAAACACCAATACCAACATCATCAATTCCGGCTATCTGAGCTTTATCCAGAGATATCAGCCTGTTTTCATAATCTGCTTTTGTTCCGCCAAGGTGATATTTCGCGTAGGTTTGTTTATGGTATGTTTCCTGAAATATCTGATACGTGCCAATGCCCGATTCCTTAACCACTTTATATCCTTCAATTTCCATTGGTGCCGCATTGATGTTCACTCTGCGGATTTCACCATTTCTGCGTTTCACGGCATACACGGTGCGAACCGTATCGGCAATATATTCCGGTGAGTAGGCGTCGTGTTCACCAAAAACGAGGATGAGCCTTTTCTGTCCTTCATCTTCAAGTGCTTCAACGCTTTTTTTCAGCTCGGCACGGTTAAGCGTGTGCCTTATAGCGTCAGTATTTGTTGATCTGAATCCGCAGTAAGAGCAATTGTTTTTACAATAATTTCCTACATAAAGCGGTGCAAATAAAACAATACGGTTTCCGTAAATTTCCTGCTTCAGGCGGCGAGCGCCATCCATAATTTCTTTTACTGATTCCGGGCTGTTGGCGTTGATGAGGATGGCAGTTTCCTCCATGCTGAGCCTGTGTTTCGACAGTGATTTCGCAATCACTTCTCTCACCTGTGCCACGGTGGGTTCAATGGTCAGAAAGCCCTCTATCTCTTTATCATCAATGAACGGTTTTTGGGCTTCGTCCGTTATGCTGTAATTTTGTGGCGTGAATTTCATGGCTGTTTATTTTACGCTTGCGCGAATATTTACCTTGGCAAATTAATTGTGAATGTGGTTCCTTTGCCCGGAGTGCTTGATACGTCTATGGTTCCGTTGTATATCTCAACAATTTTTTTAACAATCGAAAGACCGAGTCCGGTGCCAACAATATTTTTTGTATTCAGGTTTTTAATCCGGACAAATTCATGAAACAGTTTCGTAATATCATCTGCAGACATTCCGATACCGGTATCTTCTACAATAATGGTTATTTCCGAAACGGTTGATTTTAAAATAATGTTTATCTGCCCACCTTCGTTGTTATACTTGATAGCATTTGATATCAGGTTATTCAAAATGATTTCCATTTCCTGACGGTCGGCATTGATGTGCAGATTTTCGGGCGAGTCAAAATACACTTTTAAATTTTTCTGTTTCGCCAGTGGGTCAAAAGTATCGATTGCGAATTTTGCAACGTCGAATAAATCTACATCACCGATGTGTCTGTTGTTTTTTCCGGACTCGATGCGGGTCAGGTCAAGCATGTCATTAATGAGGCTGCGCATGCCTTTAAGACGGATCAGTGAACGATCGAGCATTTGAGCGTAATCGTCCATATTATTCCCGGCCTGCCTGTCCTGCATCATATTCAGGTATCCTTCAACCGCATTAATCGGCGATTTTAGCTCATGTGAAAGTACTGAGAGAAACTGATGACGAAGACTTTTGTCGTCTTCATTCATCTTGTTGGTCATGCGTTTCAGGAACAAATGCTTGGTGATATTTTCCATGGCAGATTTAAGTTCCTGTGGTGTGAAAGGCTTGGGTACGAAATTGTAGGCGCCGTTCTGCGTAGCTTTTACTGCCAGTTCGAGCGATGCATACGAAGTAATCATCATTACCTGAATATCGTACTTGTTCTTGTTGATGTACTCAAGAACATCAATGCCAAGCATACCGGGCAATTTGTTATCAAGGAGGATAATATCAGTTTTGTTTTCCTGGATAAAACTCAGCGCTTCCTCGCCGGTGGCCGCTTCGTGCAGCACGTATTCAAAATCTTCATCCATGAAAGGGAATCCGACACTATAATTCTTAAGTATCCTGATGATGCCGGAACGTATGCCCGATTCATCATCTACAACCAATACTACGAGCTTTTCCATGATACACTATTTTGTAAAATTATTTAAGCAGGCTGTTGATTTCTTTGTGCAATTGTTCCGGGCGCAGACTCTTGTCGATATAACGGTCTGCTTTAATCCATGTGCGTTCGCCGGGGCTGTTCAATCCGAAAACGAGTCCGGTTTCTGCAGTTACGGCGGTTGCTATAATTACCGGAACATCAGGATAGAGTTTTTTTACTTTATGACTCAGGATAAAACCGCTGTCTTTGTTTTCCATCATAAGGTCGAAGATGGCTAAATCGGGTTTCCATTTTGCAAGTTCTTCTTCAGCTTCTTTCTGGCTCGATACAGCTATTACTTCGTGTCCCATATTCTTCGTGTTCATTTCAAGGAATGTCAGAAAATCGGGATCATCGTCGGCAATGAGCACTTTAAAATTTGTTGTTTTCATGTTGAATGATATTAAATTTCGTTTCTTCTTTTAGGTAAAGTAATGATGAATGTTGTGCCCGTCGGGCCTTCCGCCGGGTCGGTATTGGAATCGACATGTACGTCGCCTTTATGCATTTTTATAATACCATAAACTGTAGGTAAGCCTAGTCCGGTGCCTTTTCCAACGCCTTTTGTTGTAAAGAAAGGCGTGAAGAGTTTTTCCATATGTTCTTTGGGAATGCCGGTGCCGTTGTCGTGTATGCTAATTTTAATATTGTCCAGTGTTTCTTCAAGAATGACTTCGATTTTACCGCCCTGCGGCATGGCTTCGATGGCATTCTTGATGAGATTGGTAATAGCCTGAACCATCTGTTCTCTGTCAAGCATGGCATTGGTAGTTGCCAGATTATTGATAACACAGAGTTCCACATTTGCAGGCACAATAACCGACTCAACGCATTCGTCGGCTAATGCTGCAATTGCCACAGAGGCATATCTGACCTGATTGGTCCTTGCAAAATTCAGAAGTCCGCCAACAATATTCTTACAACGATCAGCCTGATGTACGATGAGTTCTAAGTCTTCACGCATTTGTGAATCTTTCGGACAATCTTCCAGTAAAATATTGCTATACATAATCACCACTCCAAGCGGATTGTTCAACTCGTGAGCAATGCCGGCCGAAAGCTGCCCCATATGAGCCAGTTTTTCTGATTGCTTCAGCGCAAGCTTGATGTTTGCAAGTTTCTCATTGGAGAGTGCCAGCTCCTGATTGTATTTATGTAATTTTTCAATCGTATAGGGCAGGCACATTTCCTGTTCGGCAATACCTTTAAAAATTGCTATTGCATGTTCTTCACAGGTATCATAGCCGCACGCGCCGCAGTTCAGGTGATCGCTGATACTTTCTTTTCCAAGAAATTTCAGAATCTTGTTGATTTCTTCGGGTGTTGCAATAAGTATACGCTGGTCGTTGGCTTCAAAGCTCTCTTCAAGGTCAAGGCTGATGAAACGGTCAATGTTCTTCTGCCATTCCTTCATATCCATTTTACTGATCTTGTCTGAAGCATATTTTTTGACCTGATCCATCTGTGAATACACCTTGCCACCGGGAGTCATACCAACTCCTTTAATACAGCCATGGCAGCAGAGCAATTCCAGAAGGTCAGTTGAAAACAGACCTGAGTCCAGCTCTTTAATAGCATCTACAAAATTGTGTCTGCCATCTGCCACTACGTAGTTATTATTTAAGATATCACCTTCGGGTTGGAGGTTATGCAACAGGCCTCTTGTAACCGGAAAAATTGAACCATGCCCGCCAAGCGGACCATCAAATTCTGAAGGTTCAACGTCAAATGATGCGACACCCTGCAATGCGAACATTTCACGAAGTTCACGAAAGGTTATTACTTCATCAACGCTGCCGCCTTCATTCTTCTTCGCAATACACGGGCCGATGAATACAATATAGATATCATCACCGTATAGTTGTCGCATCACTCTGGCTGTGGCCTGCATCGGCGATACCACGGGAACCAGATTTTTAGTCAGGTCAGGGTGGTATTTTTCAATGAAATTCACAATACCGGGGCAATCAGATGAGATATAACTTGCAAGTTGGTTCTGTGCAAGCAGTTCCTTGTATTTGATGGCAACGAGGTCAGCACCAAAAGATACCTCCTGAACTTTCCTGAAGCCAAGCGCCCGAATCATTCCAACCAGAATTTTATAGTCGTCAAACTCTCTGAATTCCGCAGGAAAGCTTGGTGCTATGCAAGCGTACACATCTTTTTTTGCACGCAGCAGTTCAAGCACTTTATCGGCACGTTTGTAGTATTGCTTGGCATCCTGGCTACACACTTTAACACAGTTGCCGCAGCCAATGCAGCGCGAGTGGATTACCTCGGCCTGGCCGGTGGCAATCTTTATCGCTTTTGCAGGGCATTCTCTTACGCAGGTGTAGCATATTCTGCAACGTTCCCTGATCGTATAAACCATTGGCACTATGTTCTCTTTGCGGCTCATATTATTTCAAGACCTCTCGTTTAGCATATTCTGTATGTAGAAAATGATGGCTGTTCTCTCCCAGCGGTTTCCCAAGGAATTTTGCATATAATTCAATTACTTGAGGATTCTGGTGCGATACCTTGACTTTGGAAGTTTCATCAATATTGTAAAGCGCTTTGATTCTTGCAAAGATTGAATCCTGATTGGCGCCAATATGTTGCCCACCGCCAGCAATACAACCCCCCGGGCAGCTCATTACTTCCACAAAGTGTATGTTGCTGCGACCTGCTGCAATTTCCTGCAGAACAGGAAGTGCATATCCGAGTCCATTTACTACTGCAATGCCGAGTTCGGTATCACCAATGGTAACTTTGGTTTCTTTGATGCCTCTGAATCCGCGCAGTTCGCTGAATTTGGGATCTACCAGTTCTTTACCGGTGAGCATGAAATGTGCTGTTCTGAGAGCCGCTTCCATTACGCCGCCGCTTGCACCAAAAATCTTTCCTGCCGAAGTTCTTGTTCCTAAAGGAGAATCTGCGTCTTCGGGTTCGAGTTTGCTGATGTCAATACCGAAAACCCTGATGAGTTTAGCCAATTCGCGGGTGGTAAGAACTGCATCAACATCCTGTATGCCGTCAGTGCTCATTTCTTCGCGCTGTGCTTCAAATTTCTTTGCTGTACAAGGCATAACTGCGACCGAGAATATTTTTGAAGGAGCGATGTCTTCCATCCGTGAATAATAATTTTTAATCACGCTGCCCATCATTTGCTGAGGCGATTTACAGGTTGAAAGGTTGGGTATCATTGCCGGCCAGAATTCTTCAACATACTTAACCCATGCCGGGCAGCAGCTGGTGAACATGGGCAGCGGCTTTTTCTTTACAATACGGTCAATGAGTTCTGAGGCTTCTTCCATGATGGTAAGATCGGCTGCAAAACTTGTATCAAAAACCTTGTTGAAGCCAACCTTACGTAAAGCAGCGTTCATGATGCCGTTGATATCTTTACCCGGTTCAAGTCCGAATTCCTCAGCCAGTGATACGCTGATGGCCGGTGCATATTGCACCATTACCTGTAATTCGGGATTGCTAATGGCTTCTATAACCTGGTTTATATGCGATTTTTCGGTGATGGCTCCGGTAGGGCAAACCATAAGACACTGACCGCAGTTCACACATGATGATGTGTTCAAACCCCTGTTGAATGCTGTTCCCACTATGGTTTTACTGCCTCTGTTGCTAAAGTCTATCGCTGAAACACCTATTACTTCTTCGCATTCGCGAACACATCTGCCGCAGAGGATACATTTATCCGGGTCGCGTACAAGGCTCAAACCGGCAATGTCCATTGGGAAGCTGTTCTTTTTTCCACTGATTCTGCGTTGGCGAACGTCTAATTCTTCCGATAAATTCTGAAGTTCGCAATTTTTATTTCTTGCGCAAAACAGACAATCATCCGGATGATTTGAAAGCAGTAATTCCACAATGGTTTTGCGGGCATTGATTACGCGCGGTGAATGTGTAAGAATATCCATACCTTCTTCAACCGGGAATGAGCAGGATGTTACAAGTTTGCCGTTGTTTTTAAGTTCAACGAGGCACATCCTGCATGCTCCGCTCGGAAGTAATCCTTTCATGTGGCATAATGTCGGTATCTTGATGCCACTGCGTTCCAGCGTATCGAGAATGTATTCGCCTTTTTCGGCAATCACCGGCTTATTATTTATATTTATGATAATGCTCATGACTTTTCTTATTATGTGTTAGATCATAGTAAATGAATAGCTTCGAATTTGCAAGTGTCGGCGCAGGCGCCGCATCCGATGCATTTATCCTGAATTATGTAGTGCGGGTTTTTCTTTGCACCTATAATGGATGAAGTCGGGCATTTTTTTACGCATGCCATACAGCCCGTACATTTTTCAGGATCAATCATGTATTTGCGCAATTCAGTACAAACTTTGGGTGTACAGGTGCGTTCGTAGATGTGTGATTCGTATTCGTCGCGAAACCACTTAATGGTGCTGAGTACCGGATTGGGCGCGCTTTGTCCGAGACCGCACAGGGAAGTTTCTTTAATTACCCGTCCCAGGTTCTCAAGCTGAATTACACCCTGAAAGCGTTCAAGTGCTTCGCGGTTATCGTCGGTTGAGGGTTTGTGTGTGATTTTCTCAAGGATCTCAAGCATGCGTTTTGTGCCTTCTCTGCATGGGATGCATTTTCCGCAACTTTCGCGCTGAATAAAATCCATGAAGAATTTTGCGATATCAACCATGCAGGTATCTTCGTCCATCACTACCAAACCACCGGATCCCATCATGGCGCCTGCCTGTATCAGTGATTCGTAATCAATAAGAATGTCGAGGTTGGCTTCGGTAATGCAACCGCCCGAAGGACCGCCAATCTGAACTGCTTTGAATTTTTTTCCGTTTTTTACACCACCGGCAATATCAAACAAAATTTTGCGGATAGGGGTTCCCATAGGAATTTCTACAAGTCCCGTTTTTGCTATCTTTCCTGAAAGAGCGAATACTTTTGTACCACGGCTTTTGCCTGTTCCGGTTGAGCTGAACCACTCTGCGCCATTGGTTATGATAGCCGGTACATTGGCAAATGTTTCAACATTGTTAATAACGGTTGGTTTGCGGAAAAGTCCGTTGGACACGGGGTAGGGCGGTCTTGGTCGGGGCATGCCGCGCTTACCTTCAATACTATGAATAAGCGCTGTTTCTTCGCCGCAAACAAAAGCACCGGCGCCTTTTTTAATTTTAATATCAAATTCAAATCCGGTTCCCAGAATATTTTTTCCGAGAATGCCATAAGCACGTGCATCGTTAAGCGCTTTTACAAGACGCTCGATTGCAAGCGGATATTCGGCGCGGATATACACATAGCCGTGCGAAGCACCCATAGCGTATGCGCCTATAATCATGCCTTCTATAACACGGTGAGGGTCACCTTCAATAACGGCCCTATCCATGAATGCACCGGGGTCGCCTTCGTCGGCATTGCAGATTATATACTTCGGTGTCAGTTTTTCAAAAAGTGCCATCGTCCATTTTTTTCCTGTCGGAAAACCGCCGCCACCGCGGCCACGCAGACCACTTTTTTCAATGATTGAGCATACTTCGGCAGGTGTATTTCCTTTGATGGTTGCAGCGAGTTTTGAATAACCGCCACTGGCAATGTACTCTTCGATGCTTTTGGGGTCAATGATACCGCAGTTTTTCAGTACGATGCGTTTCTGAGGAGCGAAGAATGGATGCTCATCAATGAAACGGATATTGTTCCATGGTTTATCGTTTTCCGTACGAAACTGACCAATAAGGCTTTCTTCCGGAAGTGTCACATTTAAAACACCGTCAAGAAGTTGCTCAACTTTATCGAAGGTAATGTTCTCAAAAGAGATACGGTTCATTCCGGGAAGCTTTAAATCAACAACCGGTTCCGAAGTGCAAAGACCGATACAGCCTGTTTCAACAATCTCGGCATTCACATTCTTACGTGTGAGATATTCTTTTATTGCTGTAAGCGTTTCGCCTGCACCTGCACCTAATCCACAGGTTCCTGTTCCGATGAAGATTAAAATACCTTCGTTTTTCTCGCGTCTTAAAGTGGCGAGTTGTTTGTTTACTTCAGGAAGGTCTTCGTTTGAAGCTTTCCCGTTAATGAACTGTGTAATCAGTCCGTTTGTTGTGATGTTTGTGGGAGCGCTCATGATTCTTTCTCCTTATTTCTGAAGTTTTCAATGATTTTCACTATTGATTCCGAGGTTACTTTGGCGAAAAACTGGCCGTTGACGGTAATAACGGGGGCAAGTCCGCAAGCACCGATACATGCAACCACTTCGAGGCTGAACAGCCTGTCGCGGGTGGTTTGTCCTGCTTTCACTTTAAGCGATTTTTCAAGTTCTTTCTGAACGGTAGATGAGCCCAGAACATGACACGCTGTTCCGCGGCATACCTGAATATGATATTTGCCTTTGGGTTCGAACCTGAATTGATTGTAAAAAGTTGCAACGCTGTATATCTTGCTAACGGGGAGGTTCAGATATGAACTTACATTGACCACTGCTTCTTCCGAAACGTAGCCGATCTCTTCCTGGATATCCTGCAGCATTGGGATCAGGTTTTCGCGACCCGAAGTGGGATAGCTTCCCAGTATCTTATTGATCTTGCTTTGCATGGCTTTATCTATTGTGGTGTTTGTAAATTAAAGTTTGATCAGACGTTGTACTTCGGGCATAATCTTGTTGGCTTCAACCGGCTTTTTAATAAATCCATCAACGGGGAACCAAACACTTTCGCCACTGTCGTTTAAGTAGTCGATGCCGGCTCTGTTGCTGACAATATCTTTTACGAGTAACACATGCAGATCTTTGAATCCGGGATTTTTTCTGAATTCGCGGGCCATTGCCTGCACGTCGGGTTTGCTTGTAATGAGAATGTCGATAGAGGTAAGCATTACAACAGGGATGTCGCGAATGGTAGGATCTTCAAATTTTTCTTTGGCGAGCTCAAAACCTTCATAATGTGTGGTCATCATCACATCAAGGATAGCCAAATCAGGTTTTTCTTCGCGCATAAGTTTGATGCCTTCAACTTTATTGTTGGCGGTTACCACTTTGTAGCCATTTTTTGTAAGTATGGCCTGTAATACGGTGATGATATCGATATCATCGTCAACGAGCAAAATCTTTGAGGTTTTCATAATGGTGAATTTTGAAGGATTATTAAATTGATTAATATGTATTGGAAAAAAGAGTTGACCTGATGCCACTGCAGTAATAGCACGTTCAAGTTCTTTCCGTGTTGTATTTTTAGGTAAAAAGCAATTGACTCCTGAATTGATGATTGATGCGAGGTAATTCAAATCGCTGAAAATGGTAATGGCAATAACTTTGATGCACGGATAATTTTTAGTAATCTCACGGCAAATTGAAACGCCATCGGTTGCTGGCATTTCGGTATCAATCAGGATAAGATCCGGTGTTGTAATTGTGAGTAATTCGAGGAGTTCGGGACCGCTGGAAACTTCACCAATCACTTCCACATTGCTCAACCTTGACATTGCCATTTTCAGCCCTTCGCGGTAGATGGTATGGTCGTCAGCAATTATCGTTTTTATCAGGTCAGCCATTGAAGTAATTGTCTGACACAAAAGTACCATCGCTTAATGCCTTCGTACAAGGTATTTAAGTAGGGAAAATGAATGGAGGTTAAGGAAGCTAATTGTACTTTGACCGGATACTATTAAGCAAATGGAATTGCGTAAAAGTATTGGTTTTGATTTGTGTTTAAAATGTAAGAAGCTTATTTTTAATTATATAAGCTAAAAGGTGAACGGTGCTTTTTGTATTGGTTTTAGATAGCAGGTTAGATTTATGACCTACCACAGTTCGCTCACTGATAAACAATTTATCCGCAATTTCTTTATTGCTCATACCATCCATCGAAAGCCTGATAATTTCTATTTCGCGAGGTGTAAGCTTCAATTCCTGAGCTTCATTTTTTTCAGTATGAACCACCTTACTCGTAAAATACTTAAAAAGTTCTTGCGAGTAATAGTTATTACCGGCCATAACTGATTGAATAGCTTTGTCAAGACCTTCTTTATTTATATTCTTTATCAGAAAACCCTTAACGCCTGCATCAATCATGCTTTCCACATATTCTTCATCGTTGAACATGGTTAAGGCAATGATTTTAAGGTCGGGATGTTTTTCGAGTGCAAGACGGGTGGCGTCCATGCCGTTCATTACAGGCATTTCAATATCCATAAAAACGATGTCCGGCATATCGAGCTCAAGCAATCCAAGCAGTTCCTTACCATTGGAGGCTTCCGCAATGACTTTACAGTGCTTAAGCCTGTTAATCAACAGTTTTAAGCCACTTCTGAAAATCTCGTGGTCGTCAACAATAATAATTTTTAATTTATCATCCATGGTAAGGCGAAATCCAATACAGTGCAAAATTAGCAATATTTAGCGAACAGCAGCCCGGGCTGATAAATAGTTCTTTGACAAAATTGCACGATGGCTGATTTAATATTTATACAAGCTTCAGCCGGCCTTATTTTCCTAAAACGCCTTTCAGTCTTCTTTTAAGTATTTTTTTATCAGGAAGGTATAACTCGTATTTGGTGACCATAATTTTATTATTCATTCCCCCCATGGTGTATTCTACCAATATTTCATCTTTGTCTTTAGCCAGAATAATACCAATTGGTTGATTGTCGCCTTCTACATTTTCTTCTTTGATGAAATAGTTCAGATACAGGTTCATTTGTCCGACATCTGAATGTACTACCTGGCTGGTTTTCAGGTCAATCAAAACAAAGCATTTGAGTATGCGATGATAGAACACCAGGTCTACATAGTAATGCTTGTTTCGTATTGAAATTTTATACTGTCGCCCAATAAATGCAAAACCTTTTCCAAGTTCCATCAAAAACAGCTGCAGGTTATCTATAATCTTTTGCTCAAGGAATTTCTCCGTAACTTTTGAGCTTTGCGGAATTTTAAGAAAGTCGAGAACGTAGGGATCTTTTACGATTTCATGCGGGTGCATGATGATATTTCCTTTCTGTGCAAGCTTTTTCACTTCTTTTTTATTTCGGCTCAGGGCAAGCCTTTCATAAAGTGAGGAGTTGATCTGGCGTTCAAGTTCTCTGTAACCCCAGTTTTCTGATTGAGCTTGTTTTAGATAAAAATTGCGGGCATTATCATCTGAAACACCTATCAGAGTAATGATGTGGCTCCAACTCAATTTGGCAGGCACTGCCTGCCAAATTGGAAATGCAAGATAAAACCTGCGCATGTCAAGCACGTTACGCCTTCCAAATCCCTTGCCATGCTTAGTAGTTAGGTCTGTTGAAAGTCTTGCCAGCAGCTCTGAGCCATATTCAGCGCGCTCTTTACCTAATTGTTCGAACTCAATGATATGTCTGCCAATATTCCAGTTGGCTGCGACTAATCCTGTGTTAATTGCATAATATGCGCTGGTCTGCGCACGTTCGATGGTTTGTCCTATACTCTTTAAAAGAGCGTTGTACTTGCTTTTGGAAGGTTTCATTTGTTTTCTGTTTTTTCATTTTGTTATTATAACTATTCTGTTAATTTTTTTTAAAGACCTAATTTTATTGGTATTTCCTGTGTTTTTGAATTTGGCAGGCACTGCCTGCCAAATTCAATTTACAACAATAATTCAAATTATTTCAGATACACCTCAAGCCTGAATTTGAAGCCCGGCAACGTATTTCCAAAGGTATAAGCGCCATTGATTGTTTTTGATCTGCTGATAATATTTTTTATGCCCATGCCTTCACGCGAGTTTAAGAGTAATTCATTTACGATACAGCCAACGCCGTCGTCCGAATAATTCAAAACAAGTTTTTTCCCGTTCACCTCAATAGAAGCTGCAGCATTAACGGCTCCGGCATGTTTGAGGGTATTATTGATGAGCTCTTCGGTGATTCTATAAAGAACCATTTCTAAATTAATATCAAGTTTTGAAGTGAAACCGGTATGCGAAAATGTAAAATGTATCTTCCCCGCGAGGTTAATTTTTTTTGCAAACGATTCAATGGCTTTGATAAGTCCATGATCCGTGATTACTGTTGGCATCAGGTTGTCAGAAATTGTACGAATGTTGGAAACAGCATCGTCAAGCAGCTCATTGGTGTATTTGATGAGATTTGACTTTTCGTCAGGTTCAATATCTTCGCTGTAAATTTCATTCAGATATATTTTTACCGTTGAAAGCAAGGGCCCCAAACCATCGTGCAATTCTTTTGCGAAACGCTTGCGTTCTCTTTCTTCAGCTTCAATTACCGCACTCAGAACTTTCCTTTCGAATTCTTTTCTTTCGGTAATATCACGGGCAATAGTAAAGATTATTTTTTGCGCCTTGTATCTTATAATTCGACTGCTCATTTCCAGCGAAAGAATTTTTTTTTCTTTAGTAAGATGTTCTGATTCGTAGATATGTGTTCCGTTCTGGATAATCATTTCAATGTTTTCACGAACCTGATTTACGTATCGTGGGGTTTTAATATCTGCAAAATTCATCTTCAGTAATTCTTCGCGCTTATATCCCAGCCTGTTGCACACTTCTTTATTCACTTCTAAAAAGTTCCCGTCAAGATCTGCTAAAAACAGCTCATCACTGCTGTTATTGAATAACGTCCTGAATCGAATCTCCGATTCATAACGTTCATTATCTGCGGCCCGAATTGATTTCAGAATACGGTTCAGGTAAATGAGGCTGGCAATGATAAGCACTGAAATAGTAATATCTATAAGGGACGTATACCACTCTGTTGCGCTCAGGTCTGGGTTTTTCAACATAATGAATAATTCAATCAAACGGCGAAAAGCCATTACAGAAAACCCTATAGAAATCAGTATCCACGTCATCCGGCTTTGTGCCGTCCGTATCAGGCGGATAGCCAGAATAATCGGAATAGTCTGAAGCAAAATAGCAACAACAAGAAAAAAATATGTAAGCATACCTTGGGTGTTTGAAGGAATACAAAATAAGCTAAAAAAATGGAAGTCATTGTAATAAAAATCAAGGAAACTATCGCTGCTTTCGCTAAGTGTGCTAATTTTGCAGGATGTGGGAAAATAATATTTACCATTTTCTACAGCCTAAATTGAATAAACATTAGAAATGCAGAAAAAAGTTGTACTCCTCAATCACGGCAGTGGTGGCAAAATGATGCACGAATTAGTCTCGGGACTTTTTGTGAAGTATTTTGATAACGATATATTGCGTCAGCAAACTGATGCGGCATTGCTGGATGTGGAAAGCAAACACCTCGCTTTTACAACCGATTCATATGTTGTGGACCCGATTTTCTTTCCCGGCGGAAACATCGGAAAACTGGCCATATGCGGTACAGTCAATGATATTGCTGTCTCAGGCGCCACTCCGCTTTACCTTTCCTGTGGATTTATTATTGAAGAAGGATTGCCTTTCGATGACCTCGAAGCAATCGTTAAGACAATGGCTGAGGAAGCTCAAAAAGCCGGTGTGTTGATTGTTACAGGAGATACAAAAGTTGTTGACAAAGGCAAGTGCGATAAAGTGTTTATTAACACTGCCGGTATAGGACGTCTCGACGAAAAAAATGTAAATATCAGTCACGGGACAGGAATTATTCCCGGCGACATAATCATTGTTAATGGCCCTGTTGGTGATCACGGAACGGCTATATTGTGTGCACGCAATAGTATTGAATACAGTAATGAGGTGGTATCTGACTGTGCTCCGTTAAATCAAATGATTGCTAAGACGCTCCTTAATAGCAATGGTGTTAAATTTATGCGTGATGCGACCCGCGGCGGCGTTGCTACTGTTGTTTGTGAGCTTGCCGAAAAACTGGATGTGGGAATTAATCTCTCGGAAGATGCAATTCCTGTCAGGGAAAGTGTTAGAGGACTTTGTGAGGTTTTTGGGTTTGATCCTCTGTATATGGCAAATGAAGGCCGCGTAATTATGGTTGTTGCACCTGATGATGCGTCTGATATTCTCGATATCCTTCGTGCAGACGAATATGGACGGGAAGCCGCCATTATTGGCGAAATTACTGATACAAACAAGGGCATGGTAGTAATGAAAACATCTGTGGGCGGAAGCCGCATTATTGATATGCTGGCAGGAGAGCAACTCCCCCGGATTTGCTAATATTTCTCTGCTCTGTTTAAATAATACATTATTGTTCATTGTTAATTATTAACAGCCTTTATGCACGAACTGTCAGTAGCTCAAAATATCATCGAAATTGTTGAAGAATCTGCAAAGCAGCAAGGCGCGGCATGCGTAACCGTCGTTGAGATAGAGGTCGGCGCCATATCCGGTGTGATTCCCGATAATCTTGAATTTGCCTGGGAAATTGCAGTAAAAGATACATTACTTGATAAATCAACCCTTAAAATTGACTTTATTGCTGCTCAGGCGCACTGCCTCAAATGCGGAACCGAATTTGTTATGGATGATATTTATGGTATTTGCCCTGTTTGTAACAGCACTCAGTATGATATTATTCATGGAAAAGAACTCCGCGTAAAATCAATCCATATAGAACAGAATCCGTAACTTTGCATGATTCCATTTAAATCAATCGACCTTTAATTTATAATCTAAAATTCACAATTTATAATTTTAAAATAAATGTGCGATACCTGCGGCTGCGGCCATGACGATATAACAATCCGGAAACCCGGCGAAGACACCGAGCATCATCACGACCATGAGCATACGCATGGCCATGAACACAGTTACCATCATAACCATGACCATGTTCATGACGATAGCCAGCATGAGCACGAGCATCATCATCACTACAATCACGAGCATTCTCACGAAGGTCATGAGCACTCACACAATCATGACAACGAACATTCAGAGCATGATCATGATCACAATCATCCGCATGAGCATGCGCATTCGCGGGAAATAGTTCTGGAGCAGAGTATCATGCAGAAAAATGATAAGCTGGCAGAACGTAATCGTGGTTATTTTGAAGCGAAAAATATTTTCACACTCAATCTTGTAAGCTCTCCAGGCTCTGGAAAGACAAGCCTTTTAGAACGAACCATCAACGAACTTAAGAATGAAATTTCTTTTTCGGTAATCGAAGGCGATCAACAAACCATGAATGACGCCGAACGTATTCATGCTACCGGCGCTCCGGTTGTCCAAATCAACACCGGAAATGGCTGCCATCTCGATGCCGATATGGTAAATAAAGCGGTTAAAAAACTTGATATTTCCGAAAAGTCAGTTCTTATAATAGAAAATGTCGGTAACCTCGTGTGCCCGTCGCTGTTCGATCTTGGCGAAGCTAAAAGAGTTGTTATTATCAGCGTTACAGAAGGTGAGGACAAGCCGTTGAAATACCCGAACATGTTCATGTCGTCGGGGCTTTGTATCATCAATAAAACAGATTTGCTACCCTACGTGGATTTCAGTATTGAAAAAGCAAAAGAATACGCGCTGAGAGTAAACCACCATCTTGAATTTATTGAACTATCTGTAAAATCAGGTGAAGGAATGGATACATGGTACGAATGGTTACGTGCCAACCATAAGGGATGATGCTGTTAAAGACCAAGAAATAACATTCCAAGCCCACATAAAAATATGGTGCCGCCCGCCAGTGCGTGGCTGTACTTTTCCATTTTCTTCATCGGCAGAAATTTTAATCCGTATGAAGTTGCCAGTACAAGGCTGATCATCGTGCCAATGGTTACCGCACCAAATGCCAGTGTAATCAGTGTAAGTGTGGAGTAATCATGCTTGGCCGCAGGAAACATTACAAGCGGTATCAAAGGTTCACACGGTCCAAAAATAAAAATTGTAAATAATATCCAGGGTGTGAGATTCTTTTTCCCTGCTGTTTCATGCACATGCAGATGCTCTTGATGATGCGCATGTTCATGAACATGGGTGCTGCCGTCACCATGAAAATGTAAATGTTTGTGCGGCCTGTTGCGCACAGCTCTTCGTATTCCCCATATCAGGTAAGCCAACCCAAATCCAGTAAATAGATATGAAATTACGCTTCCGCGGACTCCTTCCCACAGCTCAAGCTTGCCAACCGCTATTCCAAGCGCGATGCCGATAAATCCTAATATTACTGAACTTCCAACGTGCCCGATGCCGCATAATGCCGTGAACCATGCAGTTTTTGATAAGCTCCATTTTTTTGCTTTAGCGATTACAATGAACGGCAGATAGTGGTCAGGCCCGATAAGGGTATGAATAAATGCAATGGAAATAGTTGTAGTTAAAAGTAGTATTGCTTCCTGCGTCATTTAGTATTACTTTTTTTAAAAATAGTATTACGCCTTTATTTTTTAATTAACCGATGTCTGTCATTACAAGCTTTCCGTGCTGTATTCCCTTAGTTGAAATAATCATGTCGGCAAGGTTTAGTAAGTGCAATGCTTTTCCCTTAACGGCTATCGTCTCAAGGCAGAGGTCATGAGCAATATGTACATGCTGTGTTGACAGAATTAGTTGATGATAATCGTGCTGAACGCTCATCAAGCGGCTGTTTAACTCACGTTTATGATGATCGTAAACGATAACAATTGCACCTGCCACGATTTTATTTTTGTCCCATTTTTCGCTGACCGAAGAGTTTTTTATAAGAAATCGTATTGCCTGAGAACGGTTTGGAAACTGGTGTTTGGCCACCAGTTCATCAAGTTCAAACATCAGGTCTTCGTCCAGAGAAACACTGAATCTTATTTGCATCGTAACACTTTTTTATAAAATAGTGTTACAAAAATATAATGTTTTTTCTGAATTCCCAAATAAAAAAGCCGTATCATTTCTGGTACGGCTTTTTTAATGAATAGATGAACTTTAGTTTTTGACCACTTTGGTATAGATATTTTTATCCTTAGTGCTGAGAATGATGTAGTAAACGCCTGAAGGAAGCTGTTCCATATTCACAGTTCTGGAGTATGCTGTACCTGTGTAGTTATCGTCAATTACGTTAACCAGCTCGCCCAAAACATTCATCAACCTTACTGAGAACGTTTGTTCCTGAGCAAAGTCAGCTGTCAGGGTAAGCATGGTATGCACCGGGTTTGGATATACGTTCATTCCCGAAGCATCGGTAGTTACTTCATCCACACCGCTGGCATTGTATGAGAACGGCGCCGAAGTAGCCGAGCAGCCGAAGCTGTTGTAAACGGTTACGTTGTAGAATCCGGAGCCCGATGGTGCGATAGCCTGCAGCACAGCTCCCGGAATCTCGCTACCGTTGAGCTGCCACTGGTAAGCGTATGCAGAAGTAGATATCAGATTGTTTCCTGAAACGGAAATCACCGGAATAGCCGGAACGGGATACAGCCCTATTGCGTGTGTTGCCGCAGCACTGTTTCCGCAGGAGTTGGACGCCACCACCGAGATGGTTCCACCAACAGCACCCATATCGACGGTAACCATGGTGGTACCCTGTCCTGACACAATCACGCAGCCTGCCGGGAATGACCAGAAGTAGGAGCTTGCACCCGACACATTGTTCGTGTAGAATACCTGTCCTGTGGTGTTGGGGCAAATGCTGTCGGGTCCGTAAACAGCCGTGGGCTGTGCCGGGGCCTGTCCAACGGTTACCGGAATACAAGCAGCCGAACTGGAAGAGCATGCGTTGGATGCCACCACACAAATGGTGCCCGGGTTTGTACCGGCATTTACCATAATGCTTGCAGAGCCCTGTCCTGAAGTAATGGTCCATCCGTTGGGGACGGTCCAAGAGTAAGCCGTAGCATTAGCAACCGGCGATATTGAATATGCAAGTCCGGTATTGCCACCGCAAATATTACTGTTTCCGGAGATAGAAAGAGGCGTACCCACCACGGCTTTCACCACCACGTTGCGGCATGACGCGGTACTCACCGAACAGCCGTTACCGGCCGTTACGCAAATGCTGCCGCTGATTGTTCCGCTTGTAACGTTAATAGTAGTAGTACCTGCACCGGCAGTAATGGCCCATCCCGAAGGCAGTGTCCAGTTGTAAGTGCTTGCACCGCTCACCGGAGCAATAGAGTAGGTGAGTCCTGAGTTTCCACCGCAAACGCTGTCGTTTCCGGTAATTGTACCCGGAGCAGCAAGAGAATTGGAAACAGTGACCGAAGTACATGAAGCGGTAGAAGTGAGTCCGCAGGAGTTGAGTGCGGTCACACAAATACTTCCGCTGGCACTACCGGCAATCACACTCACGGTAGTAGTACCCTGCCCGGAAGTAATAATCCATCCGGTTGGGAATGTCCAGTTGTATGATGAAGCCCCCGTAACCGGGAGGATGCTGTAGTTAAGACCTGTCTGTCCCGGGCACACTCCCGGATTACCGCTGATGGTACCCGGTGCAGAAACCGAAGAGTTAGACGAAACGCTCAGACATGAAGGCGCCGAAGTGTTATTACAGGTGTTTGTCGCGGTCACGCAAACGCTACCGCTACCTGAACCGGCCGTAACATTGATATTGTCGGTACCCTGACCTGAGTTGATAATCCAGCCTGTGGGCAGTGTCCATGTATATAATGTAGCACCTGCCACCGGAGTGATAGCATATATCAAACCTGACTGACTGGGGCAAACACTGGCCACACCCGATATGAGGCCCGGGGATTGCATGCTTGTATTAATCGATACGGTAAGACAGGTAGGCTGTGATGTGAGGTTGCAAGAGTTGGTTGCGTTTACACAGATGCTTCCGTTAGAGTTGCCTGCAGTCACATTGATGTTGTCGGTCCCCTGTCCTGAGTTAATCACCCATCCCGAGGGTACGTTCCATGAATAGGAAACGGCACCCGGCACCGGAGTGACCGAATAGGATATACCAGCCTGTCCCTGACAAACGGCAGCCAAACCAGTAATAGCTGCAGGCGCCTGCATTGATGTGGCAATAGATACCGGCAAGCAGGACGAAGATGATGTCACCCCGCATGAGTTTGTAGCCGTAACGCAAAGGTTGCCATTACCGCTACCCGACGCCACCGAAATGGTGCTTGTCCCCTGACCTGATGAAATGGTCCATCCCGTTGGTACAGTCCATGTATATGAGACCGCACCTGCCACCGGCTGAATGCTGTAAACCAGCCCTGCCAGATTCGGGCAAACCGAAGCAATACCAGTAATGGTTCCCGGAGTAGGAATGGTGCTGTTAATGGACACCGCCTGACATGAAGCTACCGAAGTGATACCGCATGCATTTGTTGCAGTAACGCACAGGCTGCCGCCCGATACACCTGAAGTTGCCGTAATACTGGCAGTTCCCTGACCGGAAAGAATAATCCATCCGTTGGGCAGAGTCCATGTGTATGATGCCGCCCCGCTGACCGGAACCACCGAGTAGGTAAGTCCTGTCTGGTTAGAGCAAACCGTAGAAACGCCGGTGATGGTGCCCGGAGACTGCATCCCTGAGTTTATAGAAATAGCCAGGCAAGTAGCCACCGAAGTGATGCCGCAGGCATTGGTTGCCGTAACACAAAGATTTCCGCCTGAAGTACCTGAAGTGAGCACAATATTATCGGTACCCTGTCCACCTGTTATTATATATCCTGAAGGCGTTGACCATGTATATGAAACAGCACCCGGCACGGGCGTAACGGAGTAATAGAGTCCCTGAGTGTTCTGGCACACGAAATTATTACCAATGATGCTCGAAGGAGCCGGGAAAGTAGAACTGATATTTACATTAATGCACGTTGCAGAGGAGGTTATGTTACAGGCGTTGGTAGCCGTAACACAGATAGCTCCGTTAGTACTTCCTGAAGTCACCGTAATCGAGTTGGTGCCCTGTCCTGCCGCAATGGTCCAGCCCGTTGGTACGGTCCAAGTGTAAGAAGAAGCGCCCGGAACTGCGGTTACAGAATAAGTAAGCAACGGCTGGTTGGGGCAAACGCCCGTAAGACCTGTGATAGCTCCCGGAGCCTGCATAGTAGTCGTAATAGAAACGGGCAGACATGAGTTGGATGAGCTGCTGCCGCAAACGTTAACTGCCGACACGCAAATGCTGCCACCGACAGAACCGGAAGTAACGGTAATAGTATTTGAGCCTTGTCCGGAAGTAATAGTCCATCCGGTAGGCGTGCTCCAGGTGTATGACACCGCTCCGTTCACCGGTTGTACCGAATACACCTCACCAGCCAGACCGGAGCAAACGCTGGCATTACCGGAAATAGTTCCGGGTATAGCCACGGTGCTGTTAATGCTTATAGAGAAGCACGATGAGACTGAAGTAGTGCCGCATGAGTTAGTCGCGGTAACGCAGATAGAACCACCGGCCGTACCTGAAGTAACATTAATAGCCGTTGTACCTTGTCCGGAGTTTATGGTCCATCCCGTGGGAACTACCCATGCATACGAAACCGCGCCACTAACCGGAGTGATGGAGTAGCTGAGTCCTGCCATACTTGGACAAACACTTGCTGAGCCAATGATGCCACCGGGTGCCTGCATATTTGTATTGATGCTAACCACCATACATGTTGCAGTAGATATTATACCACAAGCGTTGCTGGCGGTAACGCAAATATTTCCGCCTGTTGTACCTGACGTAACAGTAATATCTGTTGTGCCTTGTCCTGAAGTGATAATCCATCCGGTTGGTACAGTCCAGTTATAGGATGCTGCGCCGGGGACGGTTGCTGCTGTATAAGTAATGCCCTGCTGGCTCAGACAAACGATACTGTTACCTGTAATACTTGCCGGTGCAGGGAAGGTAGTTGTAATATTGACATTCAGACATGAAGATGTAGAGGTCAGATTGCAGGAATTCGTCGCGGTAACGCAGATGGTACCATTCGATGTTCCGGAAGTAACAACAATGTTGTTTGTTCCTTGTCCACCTGTTATTGTCCAACCTGTGGGTACTGTCCATGTATAAGAAACGGCACCCTGAATCGTATTCACTGAATAGGTGAGACCTGATTGACTTGGGCATACGCCGCTTAAACCGGCGATAGTTCCCGGAGGAGGCATACTTGAAATGATAGAAACATTCGCACAGGATGCGCCTGATGTTACACCACAGTTATTAACCGCGGTAACGCAAATATTGCCTCCAAGTGTTCCGGATGTTACTATGATTGCATTAGTGCCCTGTCCTGATGTTATACTCCATCCTGTCGGAACGCTCCAGGTATAGGAAATAGCTCCTGACACGGGGCTTATACTATATGCGATACCCGCAAGATTCGAGCAAACTGAAGCACTGCCTGAAATAGACCCCGGTGTTGCCACACCATTATTTACAGTGATACCGGTGCATGACTGAAGCGACTGCACTCCGCATGAACTGTTAGCGATTACGCAGATATTTCCACTGGCAAGGCTCGCATTTACTTTAATTGACACAGTTCCCTGTCCTTGAGTTATAGTCCAGCCAATCGGCACGCTCCAGGTATAAGATACAGCGTCGGGCTGTGATGTAATTGTGTAAACGAGACCCGTATCGGATGAGCAAACGATGGATGAACCGGAAATAGATGACGGAGTTCCAACGTTATTAGAAACGGTAATAGCCATGCAGGAAGGTGATGATGTACCGCATCCGCTTGTAACCGTAACGCAGATATTGCCCGAATTAGCTCCTGACGTAACTGTAAGTGATGTAGTATTCTGCCCTGATGTAATTGACCAACCTGAAGGAACAGTCCAGTTGTAGGCCGTTGCACCTGAAACTGATGAAATGGAATAGACGAGACCTGCCTGATTTCCGCAAACAACTGCAGTTCCTGATACAGCACCCGGGCTGATAGAGCCGGTGTTATTAACTGAAAGACATGATGTGGAACCGGTTCCGCAACTGTTTGTTGCAAAAACGCAGATACTTCCCGAATTTGAACCTGTAGAAACCAGTATTGAGCTGCTTCCCTGACCTGAAGTTATTGTCCATCCCGATGGAACAGTCCATGTATAACTGCTGGCACCCGGAATTGGTGTAATAGCGTAGGAAATACCTGTCAGCCCTGAACATACTGTGGTATTACCACTAATGGTTCCGGGATTTAAAGAACTGCCTGAAAATTCATCGGCACCGATGTCGGGTGTTGACGGATCTCTTGGCTGACCATCAATATCTGCAGTTACAGCGGTTAAATGAACGGCTGCACCATTGAGGAGATTATTACAGGTATGAAGATCGGTTGAGCTCAGGTAGGCCGGAGCAACACTGATAGAATGTGCATCCTGTCCACTGGCGCTTTGCCAGTATGCCAGGTTGATGCGGTTACCGTTCCAGTATCCTGCAAAATATCCGTTTGATGAGTAGATATTATTGTAATCGGATTCTGAAATTGAAGTAGGCTCATTGATGTAAATTGGATAACCGTAAGTCGTAACAAAAGAGTTATTCTTCAAACGCAGGTTAGTGCCGTTCGCCTGTTGATAGAAGGCGTAAGAATTCTGTGAACCCATTATCATATTTGTACTGTTGTACAAATAATCCTGATAATTATTATTATAGCACATAATAGTCGTATTCGGCGAACTACCTCCATAAGGCATCATCAGGAAATTGTTGGCAATTACACCTCTAAGAGTGGCCGTGCCATTGCAGTAATATTGACTGAGGCAGGCTGCATTTGCGATGATTTTATTATTAATAATCTTAATATTATTATCGCAATATTGCATGTAAATACCATGGGTGTAGGAACCACCGGTTACATTAATAGAGTTACCATTAATCTCAACAGATGGACAATAATTTATTTCAACTCCGTAGGCGTATCCGTTGGAAACGGAAATCGAGTTATTCAGGATACGTGAAGAGTACATATTGTTTTCGAAAATTCCTCTGTAATAATGTCCGCTCATACTGTTGTTACTCACGGTCCAACCAAGCAATGGGTAACTCCCCGAAACGTAGAGTGCATAACTTCCGTAGCGCATCTTATTTTTATCGATGGTGAAGTTATTGGATGCGGTGATGCCGGGGGCATAAACAAGCGCTTCATTGGGGCTCGTAGAATTTCCTGTATATCCCTCAATGATACAGCTGCGTAAGGCATCGTTGGATGAGTTATTGCCAAGATAAACAACATATCCGCTGCTTGCTGTATTCCTGAGCGTTAGTTTTTTAAACGTAACATAGTTACATCCCTGGAAATAGAGGGGTGGTCCACTATAAGCAAGAACTACGCTTGTGCTGTCGCCGTTGGCTGCCTGGAACGTTACTGTGTAAGTAGATGATGTTCCATTGATGGTGTTAACTGTAACGCTTTCGTAATAGGTGCCGGGTCGTACATCAAATACTACCGGTCCGCAAACACCACTGCTTGTCAGCGCACTTGATGCAAGACTGAATGTTGCGAAGTCAGGATTGGTGCCGCCAATAGTGTATGTTCCTGACATTGCCAGATATTTGTTAAGCACTTTTGAGGAGTCATTAAATGCATATGCGTCTGTACCTGAGTTCGGATTTGATGTCCAGGCATAAACGGAATACAGGGTGGCAATGCTGAAGTTGTAAAATCCAATAGAGAAGGGTCCGTATGTTTGTCCCTGTGCCAGATTACCCGTCCAGTTGAAGGGCGTCTGTGCAACACCATTCACTTTCCAGTTGAGTGTTGCGCTTGTAAGATTCACAGAGCCATAATTTTTAAGAGTAACATAAACGCTATCACTGGTAATACAGAAACTTGCTACATCATCAATAGCCTGAATACCGGCGTCAATCGGTGGTGCTGTCCATTCAATAGCACCAACATCAGGATGACTTCCATTACGAGCAGTATTGAAATAGTCTGTTGTTAATCCTGCAATAGGATTTCCGGTATTATCAAGAAGCGGTTCCTGTAGATGCAGGTTCGTATCAGCTACGTAACGGGGGTCTATCTTGCTTGAAGAGGAATCTCGTTGTGTAACATTGTGCCATGTGGCAAGAGTGTTGTACTGAGTGCCATTCCATGCTGCCATATATCCGTTGGGGCAATTGAAATCATTGTAGTTGGAATAGGCGAGTGTGGTTCCGCTTTCAATATAGTAGGCGGTTCCGTAAGCTGCAGAGAAAATATTGTCTTTTATTCTCAGATTTCCGCCGCCGCCTGCCTGGTAAAAAGCTTTGGTAGAACCCGAAGTCCTGTTAGGAATATTTACAGAGTTGTAGTAAACATCCTGATAGTTATTGGATGATAAAATGATACCGTATGCATCGCCGGGATAGGTGCCGGGCAGACTTACCAGATTATTGGCAAAAAGACCTCTGGCAGTTGATGTTCCAGTACATCCTTCGGAATAAATCCCATAATAACCGGAGAACATTTTAATCTTGTTGCGAGTTACCTTTATATCATTCGGGCAGTAATACACATAAATACCCCTGAAACTATAAAGACCGGTGTAGTTGTTAATAATGGTATTTTCCGTGATTTCAATGCGATCGCAACTGTTTGCGTAGATTGCATAAAATGTGTTATTCGATGAATTGTTCTCGAGATAATTATTTTTGATTACAGCATTTGTACAGCTTGACATATCGATATGATAATAATCGCTGTACAATGAGCCGCTGGTCTGAATATAATTGTTCTTAATCTGAGGAGCAGTAGCACCGGTTATATAAATCCCCCTGTAGTAAGGATTTGTAAACCTATTGTTGCTGATTTCAAGACCCGGTACCGTGCTTCCTCCAAAATAAATAGAGAAGCTGCCGTATTTGAATACATTATTTTTTATAGTAATGAAACTGGTAGTACTCGGAATGCTCTGCATATAAATGCCGCTGTAGGAAGATGAGGAACTGTTATTATTAGGTGCCTCAATGATGCAATTGGTTACAGAAACGTTGGTGCTGCCATTGTATACATATAAAGCAGTATTTCCGGTGCTTTTCAATGTCATCTTCTGGAAATATATGTACAAAGGAGCCGTTGCGTAAAGCGTAAAGGCATTGTTCCCGTTAAGTATTACCTGAGTGCTGTCGGCTGAGAGTGAACGGAAGGTAATAGTGTTGGTTGATGAAACACCTGTAACATTTCCCAGATAAGGGGATTCGTTGTAAGTACCGTTCCATACATCAAATACAACCGGGCCGCAAACGCCATAGGTCATAAGTGCTGATACCGCCAGATTGAAGCTTGCGAAATCGGGATTTGGTCCGCCAATAATATAATTACCCGAAAGGGAAACATATTGGTTGGTCATTTGTGCCTGATCATTGAACAATGCCGGGTCAGGCTGACCGTTAGGATTACTGGTGGATGCAACAATGGTATATTGTGTTCCGATAAGGAATGGGTAGTAACCCACACTGAATGCTGCGGATGTTGTATTGGGTGCAACCGATCCTGTCCAGCTGAAAGGGGTTTGTGCAACGCTGTTCACGGTCCAGTTTACAGTTACATTTGTCAGTGTGGTGGCTCCATAATTTTTTATAACCACATACACGCTGTCGGCGCCATGACACAGAGTCAGGCTCTGGCTTATACTGTAAATACCTGCATCGTTCGGGGGAATGTTCCATTCGTCTGCACCAATGTCGGGGGTGGTTAAACTTCTGGTCTGACCGTCAATATCAACTGTTATCTGCGGAAGCGGTCTTCCTACATTATTCAATAATGGCTGCTGAACGTGAAGGTTGGCATCGGAGATATAATAAGGATTAACACCCAGTGAATTGGTATCTCTTGCGCTGGCGTTTTTCCAGTCAGTAATGCTGGTACGACCGCCATACCAGTAACCGCAGTTTCCATAATCTGAGAACAGGTCATTGTAGTTACTTCCGGCAATAGCCGATGGGTTGTCAATGTAAAGAGCATAACCGTATTTGGAAACAAAAATATTATCTATGAAGCGCAAGTCAGTACCGCTGGTCTGGTAGAATGCTTTATTATTACCATCTGATCTCAGTACATTAATATTGTTGTTGAAATAATCGTGGTAGCGGCTGTCATAATCATAAATGCCGGTTCCCTGCCCGATGTTGTTTCCGCGTAAGCTGATGAAGTTATTTGCAATCAATCCACGCTGACTTGTATTTCCATAACAGTAATAGAACTGCATGCCGTATTGACCGTAATAACTCATGTCAATGGTATTGCCTGTGATTGCAATGTTATTTGAGCAATTATCAAGATAAAAACCGATAAAATAATAGTAGCTGTACGTACTGTTTACAACATTATTTTTAATCTGTATACCGGGAAGCCAGTTGGCATAAATGGCATACATATAGGGGTCATTAAAGGTGTTATTCTTTATTACAACACCGGATGCGCCCGGGCTTGAATTCCCTATATAATAAATACCGTAAGAACCATACCGGAAAATATTGTCGCTGATAGTGTTGTTTGTGTTGTTCACATTATTTGAAGCGATAACAGACCCATCCCACGAAGTGTAGCCACTGTTCACACCTAATAATATACAGTTGGTAATACTGTTATTGGAGGCACCGGCGTCAAACTGAATAACGCGGGAGTAAGTGTACGTATTCTGGATGGTCATTTTTTTGAAGGTAACATACTTGCAACCGTTCATCCATAAAGTATAACTTGCACTGCTGCCGTATGTAAGTGTAACAGCAGTACTGTCATTAGCCTCCGATTTAAATGTGATCGTATTTGTAGATGAGGCACCTTGAATTGATTGAAGATTCACCCACTCGTTGTAACTTCCGGCTCTGACATCAAAAGTAACAGGACCGCAAACACCGCGCTGATTAAGGTCGGCAACAGCAAGGTTGAATGTTGCATAATCCGGAGTTGTTCCACCGATAGTATAAAGTCCATTCATGGAAACGTATTTGTTCAGTATCTGAGCAGAGTCATTCCATATAAACGGGTCAGTAACACCATTAGGATTAGCAGAGGCCGCTTTAATAGTATAAGGGACTCCCTGAACGAATGAATAGGTGCCGATAGCGAAAGAACTTGTTGTTGCACCGGAAGCAAGGCTGCCTGTCCATGAATACGACACCTGTGCAACCGCGTTCACCGACCATACAATAGTGGCGGATGTCAAAGTGCTTGTTCCATAATTTTTCAGTTTCACATAAACATTGCTGTTGCCAGGGCAAAATGTTAATCCGGCATCAATCGTTGTAAGTCCGGCATCGCTTGCAGGTGTTGTGAATTCGTCAGCGCCGATGTCGGGAGTTGAGACGCTTCTCGTCTGTCCGTCGATATCGGTGGTAATACCTGAAAACACTTTGCCTTTATTGTCAAGCAATGTCTGCTGAACATGTAAATTAGTATCTGTTGTGAAAGCAGGATTGAGATTGAATGAGTTTGAATCTTTCACACTGGCACTTTGCCAGTCAGATAAAGCAGTGCGGTTACCATTCCAGTAACCCACGATTCCGTTCGGGCAGTAATAATCATTGTAATCCATGGCCGATATGGCGTATGTCTCGCTGATGTAACTGGCGTATCCCGAAATGGCTTTAAAAATATTATTGTAAAGGCGAACATCGGAACCACCTGCATTCTGAAAGAATGCTCTGCTGCTCGATGAAGTAGCCCTTTTAATGTTTACATTATTAAACACAATGTCCTGCCAGGTTGAACCGTAAGAGTTGATGCCGTATCCCTCGCTGAAGTAGGTTCCGGTCATACTTACGAAATTGTTTGCGGTTAGCCCGTGCAGTGCGCTCGTCCCGTAGCAATAGTTTAATTGTATGGCGTAATAGCCGTAGTAGGGCATGGTTATTACGTTTTTATCAATCCTCATATTTTCAATACAGTAACTCATGTTAATGGCCATGTAATCGCTTTGTGAGTTAGTGGTTGAAGTGAAGAAATTGCCCGTAACAACCGGTGCTTTCAGACTTGAGAGTCCAATACCACGGTAGTACTGGCTTTCAAAACGGTTGTTCTGAATCAGCAATCCCGTATTGTTCGAGCCACTCCAGTAAATTCCATAACTGCCGTTCTTGAATACATTCCGGCTGAAAGTCAGATTTGTCGAACTTCCAGGAATGTTAATCAGCGCAGCCTGTGTGCTCGTTGTATACGGATAGCCGTCGAGAATGCAATTACTGATACTGATATTTGTTGAATTACTATTGATATAAACTGCCGAATACGATGAAGTATTTTTAATCGTAATCTTTTTAAAATTGATATAATTACCGCCGTTCAGATATACAAATCCGGGATAATCGCCTCCGGCAAGAATTACCTGAGTGCTGTCTCCGGATTCTGACTGGAAGGTCACCGTATTTACCGCCGATGTTCCATTAATATTAGAAATGTAAACCTGCGAATTGTAGGTGCCGTTGCGAAGATTGAACGTAACCGGGCCGCAGATGCCATATGTATAGATAGCATTCAAAGCGTCGTTAATCGTTGAATAATTCGGGGTTGTGCCACCTACTGTGTAGATGCCCGACATGCCGGCATTTACATTCAGTACTTTCATGGTGTCGTTCGGATTGAACGGGTCAACACCACCGTTGGGCAGTGTGGGCCATGCAATAACGGTGTATGATGTGCCGGCAGTAAAATTGTAATATCCTATATTCACAGAACCGGTTGAAGTATTCGGTGTCAGGTTGCCTGTCCAGCTAAACTGTGCTTGTGCAACTCCGTTAACGGTCCAGTCAATTTTGCAATTGGTCAGATTCGTTCCGCCGAAGTTCTTAAGTGTAACAAAAACGCTGTCTAATCCATCACACGGAGGGTAGATACTTGTAATACCGGCGTCGTTTGCAGCGGGTGTCCATTCGTCGGCGCCCAAATCAGGCTGAGTAGCATTCCTGTTTTGTCCATCAATATCATCAGATACACCTGCACACGGAGTACCTGTATTATTCAATAATGATTGTGTTACGTGAAGATCTGTTGCGGAAATAAAATACGGATTGATACTGACAGTGTTCGTATCCATATTTGAAGTGCTCTTCCATTGGCTTAATGAATAATAGTAGCCACCATTCCAATAGCAGTAGTAAGAACCGCTTGTTACAAAATCATTGTAATTTGATTTGGTGAGAACATTGTATTGCTCAAAAAACATCATGAATCCGCCGTTCACACTAAAGATATTATCACGAACTTCAAAGTAAGATGAGCCTGAATTGCCTTTTTGGTATATACAGGCTGATGAGCTTGAACTCCGGCTTATGTTTATACTATTAAAATAAATGTTCTGGTAATTCGAATTCTCGAAGCCGATGGCATGGCCAAGTCCGCTCGAAGTGCCTTGCACACTGATGAAGTTATTTGCAACCAATCCTCTTACGCTCGAAGTCCCGTTGCAGGCGTTCATGTAAATTCCATAATCACCGTTTGAGTAATTGATGTCGTTACGCACCACCTGAGTGTTCTGGTCACAATTGTATAATGAAATTCCAATAAAATTAGCGTAGGCTGAATTAGTGCGCACTTTGTTTGCTCTGATAATGCCCGAAGTCAGATACGATACTGATATTGCACGGTAATACTGGTCTGTAAGAATATTTTTCTCCAGAATAATTCCCGTTGTTGAAGAACCGTTGTAATAAATTCCATAACTGCCATTGTTTATTTTGCAGTTAAGGATAGTGTTGCTGATGTTCGTATTTGCAGAAGAATTCACAACTGCCATGCGTGCAGCTGTTGTTGCTGTTGTATTTCCGTTCAATACGCAGTTTTTGATGAGATTATTGGTGGAGGCATTCTCCATCAAAACGGCTGTTGCATAGGTGTTTCCGATAGCATTCACCGATATTTTTGAAAATATCAAATGGTCGCAGCCATTCAACCGCAGTGTGTAATTTGCAGCACTCGTCGGATGATAGGTCAGAATAACAGCCGTACTGTCGCCCGTTTGCGACTGAAAAGTGACGGTATTCGTTGCCGAAACACCACTAACCGCTCCAATGGATATCTGCTCATTGTACGTGCCGTTTCTTACCTGGAAAACAACAGGCCCGCTTACACCGTTTGTCACAAGTGCATTCACGGCCGTAGTGAAAGTCGCATAATTCGGTGTTGAACCACCAATGGTGTAAGTCCCGCTCAGAGCCTGTCCGAACGAATTGCTCATGCCGGCAATTAAAATGATAGCAAAAGCTAAGGCTTTGTGTAATCTCACTTTTTTCATGTTTGTTATGTTATTATTGTTTTTTTATTTTGTCAGGAAGGAAGAATGAACAATAAATTTCATTCAGGTATCAAAATTAGACATTAATAATGTCTGATAATTCTTATTGCAACATTAAAATCACTGTTAATCTTACATGATATCAGCGTATTATTGTTAACGACTGCTTAACAATTCCCAAATAAAAAAGCCGTATCATTTCTGGTACGGCTTTTTTAATGAATAGATGAACTTTAGTTTTTGACCACTTTGGTATAGATATTTTTATCCTTAGTGCTGAGAATGATGTAGTAAACGCCTGAAGGAAGCTGTTCCATATTCACAGTTCTGGAGTATGCTGTACCTGTGTAGTTATCGTCAATTACGTTAACCAGCTCGCCCAAAACATTCATCAACCTTACTGAGAACGTTTGTTCCTGAGCAAAGTCAGCTGTCAGGGTAAGCATGGTATGCACCGGGTTTGGATATACGTTCATTCCCGAAGCATCGGTAGTTACTTCATCCACACCGCTGGCATTGTATGAGAACGGCGCCGAAGTAGCCGAGCAGCCGAAGCTGTTGTAAACGGTTACGTTGTAGAATCCGGAGCCCGATGGTGCGATAGCCTGCAGCACAGCTCCCGGAATCTCGCTACCGTTGAGCTGCCACTGGTAAGCGTATGCAGAAGTAGATATCAGATTGTTTCCTGAAACGGAAATCACCGGAATAGCCGGAACGGGATACAGCCCTATTGCGTGTGTTGCCGCAGCACTGTTTCCGCAGGAGTTGGACGCCACCACCGAGATGGTTCCACCAACAGCACCCATATCGACGGTAACCATGGTGGTACCCTGTCCTGACACAATCACGCAGCCTGCCGGGAATGACCAGAAGTAGGAGCTTGCACCCGACACATTGTTCGTGTAGAATACCTGTCCTGTGGTGTTGGGGCAAATGCTGTCGGGTCCGTAAACAGCCGTGGGCTGTGCCGGGGCCTGTCCAACGGTTACCGGAATACAAGCAGCCGAACTGGAAGAGCATGCGTTGGATGCCACCACACAAATGGTGCCCGGGTTTGTACCGGCATTTACCATAATGCTTGCAGAGCCCTGTCCTGAAGTAATGGTCCATCCGTTGGGGACGGTCCAAGAGTAAGCCGTAGCATTAGCAACCGGCGATATTGAATATGCAAGTCCGGTATTGCCACCGCAAATATTACTGTTTCCGGAGATAGAAAGAGGCGTACCCACCACGGCTTTCACCACCACGTTGCGGCATGACGCGGTACTCACCGAACAGCCGTTACCGGCCGTTACGCAAATGCTGCCGCTGATTGTTCCGCTTGTAACGTTAATAGTAGTAGTACCTGCACCGGCAGTAATGGCCCATCCCGAAGGCAGTGTCCAGTTGTAAGTGCTTGCACCGCTCACCGGAGCAATAGAGTAGGTGAGTCCTGAGTTTCCACCGCAAACGCTGTCGTTTCCGGTAATTGTACCCGGAGCAGCAAGAGAATTGGAAACAGTGACCGAAGTACATGAAGCGGTAGAAGTGAGTCCGCAGGAGTTGAGTGCGGTCACACAAATACTTCCGCTGGCACTACCGGCAATCACACTCACGGTAGTAGTACCCTGCCCGGAAGTAATAATCCATCCGGTTGGGAATGTCCAGTTGTATGATGAAGCCCCCGTAACCGGGAGGATGCTGTAGTTAAGACCTGTCTGTCCCGGGCACACTCCCGGATTACCGCTGATGGTACCCGGTGCAGAAACCGAAGAGTTAGACGAAACGCTCAGACATGAAGGCGCCGAAGTGTTATTACAGGTGTTTGTCGCGGTCACGCAAACGCTACCGCTACCTGAACCGGCCGTAACATTGATATTGTCGGTACCCTGACCTGAGTTGATAATCCAGCCTGTGGGCAGTGTCCATGTATATAATGTAGCACCTGCCACCGGAGTGATAGCATATATCAAACCTGACTGACTGGGGCAAACACTGGCCACACCCGATATGAGGCCCGGGGATTGCATGCTTGTATTAATCGATACGGTAAGACAGGTAGGCTGTGATGTGAGGTTGCAAGAGTTGGTTGCGTTTACACAGATGCTTCCGTTAGAGTTGCCTGCAGTCACATTGATGTTGTCGGTCCCCTGTCCTGAGTTAATCACCCATCCCGAGGGTACGTTCCATGAATAGGAAACGGCACCCGGCACCGGAGTGACCGAATAGGATATACCAGCCTGTCCCTGACAAACGGCAGCCAAACCAGTAATAGCTGCAGGCGCCTGCATTGATGTGGCAATAGATACCGGCAAGCAGGACGAAGATGATGTCACCCCGCATGAGTTTGTAGCCGTAACGCAAAGGTTGCCATTACCGCTACCCGACGCCACCGAAATGGTGCTTGTCCCCTGACCTGATGAAATGGTCCATCCCGTTGGTACAGTCCATGTATATGAGACCGCACCTGCCACCGGCTGAATGCTGTAAACCAGCCCTGCCAGATTCGGGCAAACCGAAGCAATACCAGTAATGGTTCCCGGAGTAGGAATGGTGCTGTTAATGGACACCGCCTGACATGAAGCTACCGAAGTGATACCGCATGCATTTGTTGCAGTAACGCACAGGCTGCCGCCCGATACACCTGAAGTTGCCGTAATACTGGCAGTTCCCTGACCGGAAAGAATAATCCATCCGTTGGGCAGAGTCCATGTGTATGATGCCGCCCCGCTGACCGGAACCACCGAGTAGGTAAGTCCTGTCTGGTTAGAGCAAACCGTAGAAACGCCGGTGATGGTGCCCGGAGACTGCATCCCTGAGTTTATAGAAATAGCCAGGCAAGTAGCCACCGAAGTGATGCCGCAGGCATTGGTTGCCGTAACACAAAGATTTCCGCCTGAAGTACCTGAAGTGAGCACAATATTATCGGTACCCTGTCCACCTGTTATTATATATCCTGAAGGCGTTGACCATGTATATGAAACAGCACCCGGCACGGGCGTAACGGAGTAATAGAGTCCCTGAGTGTTCTGGCACACGAAATTATTACCAATGATGCTCGAAGGAGCCGGGAAAGTAGAACTGATATTTACATTAATGCACGTTGCAGAGGAGGTTATGTTACAGGCGTTGGTAGCCGTAACACAGATAGCTCCGTTAGTACTTCCTGAAGTCACCGTAATCGAGTTGGTGCCCTGTCCTGCCGCAATGGTCCAGCCCGTTGGTACGGTCCAAGTGTAAGAAGAAGCGCCCGGAACTGCGGTTACAGAATAAGTAAGCAACGGCTGGTTGGGGCAAACGCCCGTAAGACCTGTGATAGCTCCCGGAGCCTGCATAGTAGTCGTAATAGAAACGGGCAGACATGAGTTGGATGAGCTGCTGCCGCAAACGTTAACTGCCGACACGCAAATGCTGCCACCGACAGAACCGGAAGTAACGGTAATAGTATTTGAGCCTTGTCCGGAAGTAATAGTCCATCCGGTAGGCGTGCTCCAGGTGTATGACACCGCTCCGTTCACCGGTTGTACCGAATACACCTCACCAGCCAGACCGGAGCAAACGCTGGCATTACCGGAAATAGTTCCGGGTATAGCCACGGTGCTGTTAATGCTTATAGAGAAGCACGATGAGACTGAAGTAGTGCCGCATGAGTTAGTCGCGGTAACGCAGATAGAACCACCGGCCGTACCTGAAGTAACATTAATAGCCGTTGTACCTTGTCCGGAGTTTATGGTCCATCCCGTGGGAACTACCCATGCATACGAAACCGCGCCACTAACCGGAGTGATGGAGTAGCTGATGCCATTCTGGCTTTGACAAACACTTGCCAGACCACTGATACTGCCGGGCGCCTGCATACTGGTATTGATACTTGCAAAAATGCAGGTTGAGGTTGAAGTGATGCCGCAGGCATTTGTCGCGGTAACGCAAATATTTCCGCCTGTTGTACCTGAAGTAACTGTTATATCTGTTGTTCCCTGCCCTGATGTTATTGTCCATCCGGTTGGCACAGTCCAGTTATAGGATGCTGCGCCGGGCACTAATGCTGCAGAATAATTGTTGCCCGGTTGGCTCTGGCATACAGTAATATTTCCTGAAATACCTGAAGGTGCCGGGAAGTTGGTGCTCATACTCACACTAATACAGGTTGAGGATGATGTAATGTTACAGGAATTTGTTGCTGTTACACAAATCGAGCCGCCTGCGGTTCCCGATGTAACGGTGATGGCGTCCGTTCCCTGTCCGCCTGTTATAGTCCATCCTGTGGGTACAGTCCATGTATAAGAAGTTGCTCCCGGAACTGCCGATGCTGAATAAGTGAGACCTGACTGGCTTGGGCAAACCCCCGTAAGACCGCTGATTGAAGCCGGAGCTTGCATGGTGGTCGTTATTGCGACGGCAAGACAAGTACTGCTTGAACTGCTGCCGCAGGCATTCACCGCTGAAACGCATAGATTGCCATTAGTGCTGCCTGCTGTCACCGTAATGCTGTTTGATCCTTGCCCACCGCTTATTGTCCATCCCGCAGGAACCGTCCATGAATAGGAGACCGCTCCTGAAACTGGCTGTACACTATATACTAAACCGGTAAGTCCGGCACAAACGCTGCTGCTTCCGCTAATGCTGCCGGGAGCCGTCACCGAATTATTAATAGAAATAGACAGGCAGGATGAAACCGATGTAGTGCCGCACGAGTTTGTGGCAGTTACACAAAGGCTTCCTCCATTCGATCCGGATGTAACATTGATGGATGTGCCGCCCTGACCTGAATTGATGGTCCATCCTGTGGGGACGTTCCACGTATAAGAAACGGCACCTGAAACCGGTAAAATAGAGTAACTGATACCGGCCTGATTCGGACAAACACTCGATGTCCCGGTTATTGCACCGGGAGCCTGCATGCTTGAATTGATGCTGACCGCCACGCAGGTTGCAGATGAAGTGATGTTACAGGCATTTGTCGCGGTAACGCAAACATTTCCTCCACCTGTGCCACTTGTTGCTACTATATTATCTGTGCCTTGTCCTGACGTTATTGTCCATCCCGAAGGAACAGTCCAGTTGTATGACATGGCACCGGGAACACTTGCTGCAGAATATGTGATGCCCTGTTGATTTTGACAAACAATACTGTTTCCGGTAATGCCCGAAGGTGCCGGGAACGTAGTTGTGATATTGACTGTTTGGCATGAAGCAGTAGAGGTGATGTTGCATGCATTGGTCGCCGTAACACAAATACTGCCGTTCAATGTTCCTGAAGTTACAACAATGCTGCTGGTACTTTGACCGCCTGTAATGGTCCATCCTGTTGGTACGGTCCAATTATACGAAGTCGCACCCGGTACAGTGGCAACGGAATAGGTTAATCCCTGCTGACTCGGGCAAACCCCGCTTAGACCCGTAATTGTCCCCGGAGCAATCATACTTGAAATAATCGAAATCAGCGAACAGGAAGAACCTGAAGTTACTCCGCAACTGTTGGTGGCTGTGACGCAAATATTACCGCCTAAAGTTCCTGACGTAACAATAATTGCATTGGTTCCTTGACCGGAAGTGATACTCCATCCGGTTGGAACAGACCATGTATACGATGTGGCACCCGACACCGGAACGATACTGAATGCTATGCCTGCAAGGCTTTGACAAACGGTTGTGCTTCCGCTGATAGCGCCCGGCGCTGAAATACTATTATTAACAGTTATTGCTAAACAGGAGGCCAATGATTGAATATTGCATGAGTTCACTGCTTTTACACAGATATTTCCACTGGTGGTTCCTGCATTCACTTTAACAGAGGTTGTTCCCTGACCTTGCGTAATAGTCCAACCTGCAGGAACAGTCCAGAGATACGATGTTGCATCGGGCTGACTGCTTACTGAATAAACCAATGCTGTATCAGTTGAACACACGGTTACAGATCCAATAATAGTTGCCGGTGTTGAAACAGTATTCGAAACCGTAACTGCCAAGCACGACGGTGATGACGTTCCGCAACCGCTGGTAACCGTTACACAAATATTTCCTGAATTACTTCCTGATGTTACGGTGAGTGAAGTCGAATTCTGTCCGGCCGTAATTGACCAGCCCGAAGGAACAGTCCAGTTGTAAGCTGTAGCACCCGAAACAGAAGATATGGAATATATAAGTCCTGACTGATTACCGCATACGGTAGCTGTTCCTGAAACAGCGCCCGGACTGATAGAACCTGAATTATTTACTGAGAGACAAGAAGTGGACCCTGTTCCGCAACTATTGGAAGCATAAACGCATACGCTGCCTGAATTGCTGCCTGTATTTACATGCAAACTATTTGTGCCCTGACCTGAAGTGATGGTCCAGCCCGTGGGAACTGTCCAGGTGTAACTTGTAGCACCAGGAATAGCCACAATTGAATAAATAAGATTAGTGAGACCCGCGCAAACAGTTGTGTTTCCGCTGATAGTTCCCGGATTCAGCGAGCTGCCCGAGAATTCATCGGCACCAATATCAGGTGTTGAAGGATCGCGAGGCTGCCCGTCAATATCAGTGGTTACAGATGCTAAAGGCGTTGCAGCTCCGTTGAATTGAACGTTGCACGTATGTAAATCTGTTGAGCTTAGGTAATTGGGTGGAACGCTGATTGAATGCGCATCCTGACCACTGGCACTTTGCCAGTAAGCAAGGTTGATACGGTCGCCATTCCAATAACCTACGTAATAGCCGCTTGTAGTGTATATATTATTATAGTCACTTTCGGAAATGGCTGTCGGATTATTAATATAAATAGGATATCCCGAAACAGTTACCACAGAGTTGTTTTTAATTCTGAGGAAGGAGCCATTTGTTTGATAAATCCCATAATCGTTTGATGTAGCGTAAATGCTGTTGTTGAATACATCCTGATAGTTGCTGCTGTTTAAATAAATACCTGCATTGTCGCCATTCCATGAACTATTAGGCAGCATCGCAAAATTGTTTGAGATTAGACCTCTTAGCGATGAAGTTCCTGCACATGATATAAGATAAATGGAATGCAATCCGGCATTACTCTTGTTCCCGCTTACTTTAATATTATTTGCACAGCTACTTACATAAATTCCGTCGGCGCTGCTGCCGGTGGCGTTAATACTGTTTGACGTAATTTCTATCGAAGGACAATTCGAAACATAGACTCCCGTACCCGACGAGTAAGAAACTGAGATTGTATTTCCGCTGATGCGTGAATTCAATACATTATCTTCATATACACCTCGGTAATACTGCCCTGACATGAGGTTATTACTAATATCCCATCCTGTAACATTGGATGAAACCGTGCAATACACTCCAAAACTTCCGAAGCGCATCTTATTATTGGCTAAGGTGAAATTGCTTGACAATGTAATGGCACTTGCATATATCAGCGAATACGATGTAGATGTTGAGCCACCTGTATATCCTTCAATTACGCAATTTTTAATACCGATATTATTTGAATTACTTTGCAGACCAACAACCGGGTTGCTTCCTGTATTGCGTATGGTCAGCTTACGGTAAGTCACATAATCGGCTCCGCTGAAGGTGAGTGGCGTTCCTGAATACGTAAGCACAACACTTGTACTGTCGAGGCTTTCTGCCTGGAACGTTACTGTGTAAGTACTGGAAACACCGTTAATGGCATTCATGCTGAATGTTTCATAATAAGTGCCATTCCTGACATTAAATAATACGGGACCACAAACTCCGCTGCTGGCAAGAGCTGTAGCCGCCAGACTGAAGGTTGCAAAATCCGGATTTGTTCCACCAATAGTGTAGGTTCCCGACATAGCCAGATATTTATTCAATACTTTGGCAGAATCGTTGAACGCATAAACATCGCTTCCACCGTTAGGGTTGGATGTCCATGAATAAATTGAATATAAAGTCGCAATACTGAAGTTGTACATACCAACAGCAAACGGTCCGTAGGTTTGACCCTGTGCCAAATTGCCTGTCCAGTTGTGCGGAGTCTGCGCAACCCCATTCACAGTCCAGTTGATAGTTGCACTGGTAAGGTTGGTTGATCCGAAATTTTTAAGAGTTACGTAAACACTATCACTGGTAATACAGAAACTGGCGACATCATCAATAGCCTGAATACCGGCATCGAGAGGTGGTGCGGTCCATTCAATAGCGCCCATATCGGGATGCTGAGCATTTCTGGTATTGTTAAAATAGTCAACGGTTATACCGCTTATCGGATTGCCGACATTGTCCAGCAACGGTTCCTGAAGATTCAGGTTGGTGTCGGATACAAAGCGCGGATTCAGGTAATAGGATAATGAATCCTTGTATGTGGCAAGCTGCCATGCAGTAAGTGTGGTATAGGTACTTCCGTTCCAGCTTCCTACATTACCATTGGCATTATAGAAATTATTGAAGTTGCAGTAGTTTATGAATGTACCGGTTTCAATAAAGAGGCAGTTACCGTATTTCTGTGAGAAAATGTTATCCTTAATCTGGTAATTGCCTGAGCCGCCCGTTTGATATAACCCTCTTGTTGTGGATGATGTTCTGTTAGGGATGTTTATAGAATTGTAGTAAACATCAAGATACGTGCAGCCACTGGAATAGATGCCATAACCGTAGCTTGGATAGGTACCCGCCATACTCACCAGATTATTGACAATTAACTGGTGATTTGTAGAAGTTCCGGTTCCCGATTCAATGAATATTCCATAGTAACCCGACCATGTCCTGATTTTATTGCGGCTCACCAGAATATCATTGCTGCAGCTTGTTAAATAAATTCCGCGGTAAGTAGAATAGCTTGTATAGGAATTGACTATTGAATTCTCCTTAACCTGCACACGGTCGCATGAATTTGCATAAATGCCGTAATAGCTGGTACTTGCACCGCTTGTACTGTTATCAATGGTGTTTTTCTGTATCGACGCATTCGGGCAGGAAACAACTTCAATACCATTGAAGTCGCTGTATGTGTTGCTGTTTGTAAGGATGTAATTCTGTTTTATAACAGGTGCTGTTGCGCCTGATACTGAGATACCTCGGTAGTAAGGATTCATGAACTGGTTGTTCGAAATCTCAAGTCCGGGTGCTGTGTTTCCAGTGAAATAAATGCCGTATCCGCAAATTTTGAAAACATTGTTTTTAATCCGGATATAGCTTGTTGTAGCAGGAATCCCGCTCATAAAAATTCCGCTGTAGCTCGTTGATGAAGTAGCGGGACTTTCTATGATACAATTAGTAATATTGATATTCGTGCTGCCATTGTAGATATAGAAAGCACGTCCGCTGGTACTTCTGATATTCAGTTTATAAAAACTTATAAAGAGCGGATTCGATGCGGACATGGTAACAACGTTGCCTGAGTTTGTCAGAATTGCCTGTGTGCTGTCGCCCGACTGCGAGCGGAAAGTAACCGTGTTAATGGACGAAACGCCTGTGATATTGCCGATATTGATACTTTCAGTGTAAGTTCCATTGCGAACATCAAAAGTAACGGGACCGCATACACCATAGGTGGTAAGCGCCGTTACGGCCGTACCGAACGTTGCAAAATCGGGGTTCACACCACCAATTGTGTAAGTGCCCGACATTGAGACATACTGTGTGGTAAGCTGCGACTGGTCATTGAACAGGAAGGGGTCAACAAGACCATTCGGATTGCTGGTTGAGGCGGTAATCGTAAATTGTGTACCAATGTTGAACTGATAATATCCAAGGCTGAATGGGCCTATTGATGCATTGGGCGCCAGTGAACCGGTCCAGCTATATGGCGTTTGCGCCACACTGTTCACCGACCAGTTAATAGTAACGCTTGTAAGGGTTGTTGCACCATAATTTTTAAGAACAACAAAAACGCTGTCGCCGCCGTGGCATAATGTCATTAACTGGTTGATACTTGTGATGCCGGCATCATTGGGAGGTATATTCCATTCATCGGCGCCAATATCAGGTGTGGTAGCATTTCGTGTTTGTCCGTCAATGTCAGTTGTTACCTGGGGCAGGGGTTTTCCGACATTATTCAATAAGGGCTGTTGTACATGCAGGTTGCCGTCAGAAACATAATACGGGTTCACTGAATAAGAATTGGTATCATGGCTGCTGGCTGTTTTCCAGTTGGCCAGTGTGGTTTGCGCGCCGTTCCAGTAACCGGTATATCCCAGCTCAGAGTACAGATCATTATAATCACTGCTTACAATAGCTGCGGGATTATCCACCCAGAAAGCATAACCATACTTACTCAGGAAAATATTGTTGATGAACCGCAGATTTTGTCCGGAAGTCTGATAACAGGCTTTATTATTACCATCGGTGTGAAGTTGATTCACACTGTTGTTCAAATAATCTGTATAGCGGCAGTCATAACTGTAAATGCCGTATCCATAAATAATACCGCTACCGCGAATCATCATGAAGTTGTTGGAAACAATACCGTGCTGACCGGCTGTACCATAACAGTAGTACATCTGCAAGGCGTAATAACCATAAGATGTAAGGTCAACTTTGTTATTATTTACCTGCACATTATCATTGCAGTATTCCATGTATATGCCGGTAAATGTTGAATACGAAGTGGTGTAGGTGATGCTGTTGTTGTTAATCTGAACACCCGGTAAATATCCGGCATAAATACCCCTGTAATAGGGGTCGGTGATGATATTATTGGTAATCACTATGCCCGATGTTCCCGGTGTGGTGTAACCGTAGTAATAAATGCCATAACTTCCATAAAGTATCTTGTTATTATTGAAGGTGTTGTTGTTATTGTTGGTCGCACTGGCTGAGCAGTATACAACAGCATAGGAAGCAGAAGTCTGAGCGCCGTTCACCCCTTGAAGGATGTTGTTTGAAAAGGTATTATAGGCTGCCCCTCCGTCAATCTGCACCGCTCTTGCAGTTGATAATGTTGTGCGGATAGTGAGCTTTTTAAAAGTAATGTAATTGGCCCCGTTCAGGAATAATGTTGACCCTGACGAATACGTCAGAATGGCGGCGGTGCTGTCGCCGGTTTCAGATTTAAACGTAACCGTGTTTGTTGATGAAGTTCCGAAGATGGCAGGAATTGTAACGGCTTCCGAATAAGTGCCATTACGAACATTAAATATTACGGGTCCGCAAACACCCCTTTGGTTCAGTGCTGTAACAGCTAAATTAAATGTAGCGTAATCGGGTGTGGTACCGCCAATCGTATAGGTGCCATTCATCGAAACATATTTATTCAGAATCTGGCTCTGATCATTCCATGTAAACAAATCAGTTACGCCGTTGGGAAGCGATGTTGAAGCCGTCACTGTGTATGCTGTGCCCTGAAGGAATGTATAGGTTCCGATTGAGAAGGGACCTACCGTAGCGCCCGGCGCCAGTGTACCTGTCCACGAAAATGCAGTTTGCGCCACTGAATTTACGGTCCAGTTAATCGTAACAGATGTTAACGTTGATGTTCCGTAATTTTTCAGACTAACATACATATTACTGTTTCCGGGGCAAAAGGTCTGATTGACATCAATAGCAGAAATGCCTGCATCGGCTGCCGGTGTTGTCCATTCATCGGCACCAATATCAGGTGTGGAAATACTTCTGGTTTGTCCGTCGAAATCATCGGTTATACCGCCGATAACCCTTCCTTTGTTATCGAGCAATGTTTGCTGGCAGTGCAGGTCAGCATTTCCTGCAAAAGCCGGAAGAACGTTGTATGAGTTGGTGTCTCTGCCACTGGCTGTTTGCCAGTCGGCAAGGGTGTTGCGGTTTCCGTTCCAATAACCCATAATGCCGTTGGAGCAATAGAAATCGTTGTAATTGGAGCCGGTGATACTTGAAGGATCTGTTATATAAATTCCGAAACCGTATTTTGCGGAGAAAATATTATTGGCCATCTTAATCTCGCTGCCGGCACTGATTTGCTGCAGTCCATAACAGGTGGATGTTCCCCGGTTCGCATTTATACTGTTGTAAAAAATATCCTGATAATTACACCCCGAGAGGTAAATACCGAATCCGGTTGTGAGATTTGAACCGTAAAGGTTGATGAAATTATTCGCGATAAGCCCGTGCAAACCGCTTGTTCCCGTGCAGCTCATCATTTGAATCCCATAGGTTCCGTAGGTGGCAAGGTCAATATTATTTTTATAGATTTTAATATTTTCGCTGCAACTGCTCAGGTAAATTGCAATGAAGTCACTTTGTGCACTGGTTGTACAGGTGAAATAATTGCCAATAATTTGCGGCGCCTTGATGCTTGTGAGCCCAATACCTCTGTAGTAGGTGTTTTCAAATCGGTTATTCTGCGCAATAAAACCTGTAGAACTTGATCCTGACCAGTATATTCCGAAGGTTCCATATTTGAATCGGTTATTGATAAATGTGTTGTTGGTACTTGTGCCGGGAATATACACACAGGAATAAGAAGCAGTAGTAGTACTGCTGTTATATCCTTCAAAGACGCAACTTCTGAACGTGATGTTGGATGAATTGGTGTTAATATACGCAGCGGCGTACGAAGAATTCTGCCGTATCGTCACCTTTTTAAAGATAACATAGTTACCACCGGTAAAATACACAGTCGCAGGCGAACTGCTTGAGTAAAGTATAACAGCAGTACTGTCGCCTGTTTCAGCCTGAAACGTTACCGTATTGGTGGCCGAAACACCGTTCAGCGTGCTGACCGATATTTGCTGACTGTAGCTTCCGTTGCGAATATTAAAAACAACAGGACCGCACACACCGTATGTGTACAATGCGTTCAGTGCATCATTTACGGTAGCATAATTTGGAGTCGTGCCGCCAACAGTGTAAGTGCCCGACATGCCTGCATTGGTGTTAATCACTTTCAGCGTATCGTTAGGATTGAATGGGTCTGTTCCTGCATTCGGAAGCGATGTGTAAGCAATAACGGTGTATTGTGTTCCTGCAGAAAAATTGTAATAGCCGATGTTAATAGAGTTGCTCGTGGAATTGGGAACAAGATTACCGCTCCAGCTGTATTGTGATTGCAGTACTCCATTTACCCTCCAGTTGATTTTTGCACTCGTAAGGTTGGTTCCGCCAAAATTTTTAATAGTTACAAACACGCTGTCAAGTCCGTCGCACGGCGGATACACGCTTGTAACACCTGCATCGTTGGCAGGTGGTGTCCACTCGTCAGCACCAATGTCGGGCAATGTGATATTTCTGAGCTGTCCGTCAAAATCATCGGTAACACCAGCGCATGTTTGTCCCGCATTATTTAATATTGATTGAGTAACATGAAGGTCGGTAGCAGAAACAAAATAGGGATTTAGTGAAAATGAATTCGTATCCATATTCGATCCCGTTTTCCAGGTGGTAAGTGAAGCATAGTTTGCAGCATTCCAGTACACCACATAACTGCCGGTTGTATAGAAGTCGTTGAAGTTCGATTTGCTTAACACGCCCGTTTGGTCGAAGTACATCATATAGCCGCCATTGGCTGCAAGTATATTATCTCGTACTTCGAGATTCGATGAAGATGAAGTGCCTTTTTGATAGATACAGCGGGCTGTTGATGAGCTACGCGTTATGTTAACACTGTTGAAATAAATGTTTTGATAATTGGTGAGTTCTAAACCTATACCATGCCCCAGACCGCTTGAAGTTCCCTGAACGCTCACGAAATTATTTGCTACAAGTCCTCTCTGACCTGAGTTTCCGTTGCAGGTGTTTAAATAAATTCCATAATCGCCGTTGGCATAATTCACATTATTTCTTACAACTTTTATCAGCTGATCACAATTGTACAACGCTATTCCGATAAAATTGGCGTAGGCTGAACTGGTAGTTATGGTATTACCTCTTACAATTACCGAACGCAGATACGACATCTCAATAGCCCGGTAATACTGGTTTGTAAGTGTGTTATATTCGGCAGTGATGCCGGTTGTTGTCGCACCATAGTAATAAATTCCGTAACTTCCGTTAATGATTTTACAATTGCGGATGGTGTTATTTGTATTGCCTCCGACCGATGAATTGATGACGGCCATTCGCACTGCCGTTGCTGTAGTTGTGCTAGCCTGCACCACGCAATTAGTTATAATGTTGTTGGATGAATTGTTATCAAGCAACAGGGCTGTTGAATAGGTTGTTCCCGTTGCCTTGATAGATATTTTACTGAAAGTAACATAATTGCAACCTCCGAGTTTAAGCGTGAAATTACTTGTACTCGTTGGATAATATGACAGAACTACGGCAGTACTGTCGCCGGTTTGCGATTGAAACGTCACCGTGTTGGTTGATGAAACACCACTGATTGTTCCGATATTTATCTGTTCGTTATAGCTGCCATTTCTGACCTGAAAAACAACAGGTCCGCTGACACCTTTGGTAACGATGTCATTTACTGCTGCAGTAAATGTGGCATAACTGGGCGTAGTGCCACCAATGGTGTAGGTGCCGTTTAATGCCTGACCGAAACCTGCGGTAATCATGGTAAACATGATGCATGTTACCCAAAACATCCGGAAGGATAATCTTCTTGTCATAATGATAAGTTTTATGTTGTTTTATTTTATTTGTTGTCTAAACCCGGATGCACAACAGTGAAGCACGGACTGTAAAGTCCGATTTCCTTGTTGCCGTGCACTTTTATTTAAAATTGAAATTCCGGGTAACGCACATTTTTATCATCACAAATATAGGATAATAATTGAACTGACCAAATGATATAGAACAATAAATCCAGGTAATAAATAAGATTAATGACGCATCAAATATACCCGTGCGGATGGTATTTTACAAAACGGGTATGGCTCCTGAACCTAAATGGCGAAAGGTTTTTTGAAGTGCATTTTATGAAATCGGGTGGGGGAGCTGAAGTTTGGTTGTCAAACAATAAATATCGACTGCAGCTTTTCAAGTTCAGCGGCTTTCTCATTTTCGCCCATTTTCTTATAAGAAAAAATAAGATTACGGAGTAAACGCACAATAATATCAATGTTTGAGCAAGGCTGATAAAATGCTTTTTGTGGGGCTATTTTCACCTGAATAAGAAACTGATCGACTTCTCTTTTTGAAAAAACGGCTCCTTTGCTGAAAGCATTAATATAGAACATTACGCCCTCATCATCTTCGTTTGAGAATTCGCCATCGGCTTGTTCATCAACCCAGGCGAGCACAAAATGTTCGGGGAGGTTTACACCGTAAACAGGCATACCAAGCGATTGCGCCAATACTATATAAAGTATAGACAATGAAATAGGACTGCCTTTGCGGGTTTCTATTAATTGATCAACAAGGAAATTTGAAGGCGAATGAAAATGAGTGCGGTTGCCGTCAAACCTGTAAATGTCATAAATAATTTTATTGATGATTCTCACTTTTTCAAGTGCAGTGAGGTTATTATTCAGCTCAAGCCAGATATCCTGTTTTATTTTATCGATAAAATTTCTGATCTTTTCCTCGTCAAGGTTCGGATGCTCCGAGCGGCTTACCAGTATGTAGCCGAGTAACAGATTCATTCCGCCCAGCGTATACCAGTTTGATAATTCCTGATACAGGCTCTCTCTGCGTAATTGAGCCATCAGGCTCTCTATCCTGCTTTGAATTTGAGGGTTGAAATTGTTATCCCAAATCTTTTGTAAGAGCGGAATAGCGCTGCTGCTATAACCAAGAATCTTCTCCCGTATCTTACGAAAAACCTCTTCATCCGGCTCGTCTATCAGACGGATGAGGGCTTCAAGTTCACGGGTTGGATCCACGCTTTGCATTGTACTGGCTGTTGGGTTCCTATAAAAAAAAGCAATAAGAAGTAACTTCTTTCTTGCTTTTTATGTTTGTTTTTTTCAAAAAAAACGGGTGCTCAGTATATTACTGTTTACTGATAACTGTTTACTGATTCAGCATAACCGGCATTACGAGCATCAGTATGTCTTCTTCTTTATTTTCGCTGTTTACAGGAAGCAGCAATGCTGCTCTGTTTGATGCCGACATTTCAATACAGATTTCTTCGGTGTCAAGATTGTTCATCATCTCCAGAATGAATTTTGAGTTGAATCCAATCTCGATATCTTCACCTTCAAAAGTGCAGGTCAGTCTTTCTTTTGCTTCGTTAGCCAGATCAATGTCTTCGGCGCTCAGCACCAATTCCTGACCTGATATTTTGAAACGAATCTGACGCGTGCTTTGGTTTGCAAACAAGGCAATACGCTTCAGTGTGTTAAGCAAAAGCACCCTGTCAACAAAGAGTTTCTTTGTGTTGTTGGTCGGAATAACCGCTTCGTAATTTGGATATTTACCGTCAATAAGGCGGCACACAAGATTGATATTGCTGAACGAGAAAAATGCGTTAACAGTATTGTATTCAACCTTAACAGCTACATCTTGCGATGAGAGCTGGCTGCGCAGCTGATTCAGCGGCTTTTTAGGCAGTATGAATGCAGCAGCTTCCGTTGACTTTGTATCTGTTCTGCGGTAGCGAACCAGTTTATGAGCATCTGTTGCAACAAAGGTGATGTCTTCATCAGATATCTGGCAGAACACGCCTGACATTACCGGGCGCAGCTCATCGTTGCCGGTGGCAAAAATGGTTTTATTAATTGCGTTTGCCAGCGTAATGGAATTGATTTCAAGTGATGTTCCGTCTTCCATGGTGGGGATTTTCGGGAATTCATCGCCTTTAAAAGCGTTCAGCTTATATTTACCTTCGCCGGCAGAAATTTCTACCGAAAGGGTGTCTTCATTAATTGTGAATGTGAGGGGAATATCACCAAACGTTTTCAGAATATCAAGCAACAATTTGGCTTGTATTGCTATCATGCCCGGCTCGTCAGCTTTAACCACCGGTACATTTACGGTCATGGTCGTTTCCAGATCGGAAGCTGTAATATTCAGCGAGTTCTCACCGAGGTTAAAAAGAAAATTCTCAAGAATTGGCAAGGTATTGCTTGTACTGAGTACCCCACTTATTGATTGCAGATTTTTCAGCAACACGGAGCTTGATACAATAAATTTCATGCGTTCTGGTTTTATGAATGGTTAATTTGAGTTCGGTTCGTTGCATGCAAAAGTAATAAATAATCTCTAATTTCAAAAATTGCACGCAAAAAGTTATAAAGACGTTATAACCAAAATCGATTCTTTTAAAAGTCAGGATAACAAAAACTTAGATAAAAATACGAGATTACACTTAATGCGCGGATTTACTTTTTATTGATTTATATGCTTCATTCGGCGGAATGGCTTTACCGCTAAAATAATCGAGGGTTCTAAATACCTGTCCAAATACAAAGAACTGTATCAGTGCCAAATCATTATCATCATGTATAAGCGCATACAGACGGTCGCCGTCATACTGGAGCGTATCTTCGCCCATAATGGGATCCAGCACCGGATCTTTGTGAAAGGTCTTGATTTTGACAGTTTTACCAGACATTTCTTCCACAGAAATGAGCATATACGGCTTGGACGTTAGCTTTGCTCTGGAATCAGCTGTAAGATCCGTCAGAATTGCTTCATATCTCAGGTTCTCAAAGCCGGTAAAATAGTCCATAACTTTGGTGGTATCGTACTTCATTACTTCTTTATTCCCGTGAAGGGTATAAACGGAGAACGCGCGTGGTCCGTTTTTCACTAATTTAAACGACTGATCGGGACTATCATAATTGTCTACACTAACAGCATGTACATTGTTGTATTTGATATTGAAAACGGTATGGTCGAGCCAGTCTGATTCTATAACGCTGTAACGTGATGAAAGGTAGCCATTGAATCCCGGTAGATACGTAATAAAGGGAGTTTCCGAACCATCAACCAGCATATAGGTGCCCATGTTATCCTGAGTAGCCATTCCAACATAATATGTTTTAGTCAGTTTTTCGTGCGGAAATAATTTGATGCGGTTAAAGAGGTCGATAAAATATACGCGCTGGTATATTTCCACTTTAGTGGCCGAGGTGGCCAGCAGCGAAATTATAGTGTTACGTGCTTTTTTGGGGACAACATCTTTCATTTGCACGTTATGAATTGTTTTCAAAAAATAATTGATTGCCTCAATGGATGCTTTATTTGCATTATTTACCATCCAGCTTCCGCTGTCGCTCCTGCTCAGCGTTACTTTTTGGTCTCTCATGTTTGCCATGAAAATTTTAGTAATCGAGGCGGTATCCTCAATAGCGAAGGTGCTTTCGGGACTGTCGATGGTACTTTTTTTAGACCCTTTTATAATCACAATAACTGCAACAACGGCAAGCAGTAAAACCAGAACAATAATGATGGGCTTTTTCTTCATAATAAAATAATTATAACTTCATTATCAGGATAACATTGTACTGCATGCATCTGCGGAGGAATAAGCGCCGCACGTTTATGCTATCTTTTGATAGGTCTTGTGTATTTTCTTTTTCGCAGTATTAGCTGTATCAGTCCGAAAATAAGTATGAGAAGAACAGGCAGCACGCTGTTAAGCAGTTGCCAGTTCAGGCGGCTGTTCTTGATTTTTTCCTTGTCAAGAAGCCGGAGTTTCAGCTCCCGCGAACGCACGGTCATCAGGCCGGAATCATCGCACAGATAGTCGACGCAGTTAAGAATAAAATCTTTGTTACCGAATGTCTGGTTGGTGTATTGGTCGTATCCCAGCGGCAGGGCATAGCCTTGTTTGAAATCAATCTGGTTTTTAATAATGTCGCCATCGGAAATAACAATCATGGCATTCTCCGCGCTTTGTTCCCTGTAATCAAAGTTTGCCTTGTCCTGTGTGATTTCCAGCGGCAAACGATCTTTGAATACGGATTTAAATTGTCCCTGCAGCAAGACAGCAACCGCCTGGAAAGGACTTTTAAAACTTCGTTTGTCTAATTTTTTATTCAGCAAATCGAGGCTGATGCGCGCCGGCGTATTAACCGGGCTGGAGTATTGGCTTGTGGTGAGCAGTATGGTTTTTCGAATCCCTTTTCCGCCCACGGTATCAATACTGCTGATAAATTCGGTGGTGATAAGGTTTAGATTGTTTACAATAGGATGATTGATACTGGGTGTGAGCAGGGGAAAGAAATACCACGGCAGAAATTCCTGGGTGGGTTTTCCGCCCGACTGCCCGGTTACCACCGGAATGGGAAGTGCGTTCAGGTCAAGAATAAGATCGGTATTGATGCGCACTCCATAATCGAAAAGCATGTCTTCCAGATTCAGATTTTTCGCGAAAGCCACTGTTTGGTCTGATGTGCGCAAGCTGTCCATGCAGGCATACACAGGGTCGATGAGCCATAGCACTTTGCCACCGTGCATTACAAACTGGTCAATAAAAAATTTATCTTTTTCGGCAAAGGCTGAATCCGGTTTGGCAATGATGAGGAGTTTAAATTTATTTACGAATTGCTTTTTAATTGTGTCGCGTGTAGCAAGCGCGCTGATTTTGCTGTTGATTGTAACCCTTTCAACCGAGTAGTATTCGGAGAGCGTACTGCTGATGTCGGCAAGACGCAGATCAGGCAGTTCGGCCTGCCCATCAAGAAATGCAATCTTTGGTTTGTTTACAGTAATCAGTTTGCGAATCACGTTCGCCAGATTATACTCGAGCCCTTGAATAGAATGATTCAGCTGTTCCTCGGCGCTATAGCCCTGCTGGCTCACAAGCAGCTGCAGCGGCACTTCGCGCCCTTTATAAGAAACCAGGGCGCCCGGAAATATCAGTTGTCTGGAAGAGCCGTCGCTTGTTTTTACCTGCAGGTCGGTAGGCAACAACCCTTTTGACATGAGCTGTTCGTGTAGTTTTTTGATTGCTTTTTTGTCGGTGCCTTCAGACGGATTGATGAATTTGTACTGAATATTATCGTTGTATGCTCTGAATTCGTCCAGCATTTCTTTGGTTTCGCTGCGCAGGCGTTTAAAACCGGCCGGGAAATCTCCGTCAAGATATACTTTAAAAAGTACCACATCATCTACCTGCCTGATAAATTGTTTGGTCGCCGAAGAAAGCGAGTAACGCTTCTCGGTGGTCAAATCAAAACGGGTGAACAGGTATGAGAAAATAATATTGAGCAGTACGATGATTAGCAGACTGATTCCCAGTTGAAAAAGATTCTGTCTTTTGCTCCCTGCTTTTTTTTGTTTTGTTGTTACGGAAGTTTTCTCCGCATTTTTCTTTGTTACCATTTTCTTCTTTCAATTGAGATTTTTGTAAGAAGCAGGAAAACTACAATCAGGCTGATAAAGTAAAGGAGATCTCGCGTATCAATAACGCCCCGGCTCATGGATACATAATGTGCGTTGATGCCCATTGATTGTATCAGCAAATCAATTTTTCCGAAAAGTTCAAGCGAATAAATAAACTCGAAGCCGATGTAAGCAAAACCGCAGATGAAAACCGACAAAATAAAGGCCAGCACTTGTTTATCTGTGAGTGATGAACAGAACAAACCGATAGAAACAAATACGGCGCCCAGCAGTAATAATCCGATATATGAGCCCCAGGTGGCGCCCAGATCAATATTTCCCGGAGGTGCTCCTAATTTATAAACCGAATAAAAGTAAATGAGTGTTGGCAGCAATGAAAAAATCACCAGCAGCAGTCCGGCAAAATATTTTGATAATATAATGTGAAGCTCCGAAACCGGCTTTGTCATCAGCAATTCCATGGTTCCGGCTTTTTTCTCATCGGAAAAGCTTCGCATTGTAATGGCAGGAATCAGGAATAAAAACACGAACGGTGCTATAACAAAAAGCCCATCGATACCTGAATAGCCAAAATCAAGTATGTTGAAATCCATGGGGAATACCCACAGAAAAAGGCTGTTGATCAACAGAAATACTGTAATTACAATATATCCTGTAAGCGAACTTAAAAAGCTGCTGATCTCTTTCCGGAACAATGTAAACATAGACGCGCTTTTTTTCGGAGTGCGAATTTAACACTATTTATAATACATAAAGCCAGTCATTCGCGAATTATCATTCGAACTCTTTGCCCCAGCTTACGGCAACCAATTCATCTTCTTCAAAATAGAAGTCGATACCTGCCAGCTCAAATGAAACGCGCTTTTCACCCCAGTTTTCGTCTTCTGTTTCCGGATTGTCATAACCCAGGTCGTGCATCAGGGCAATAATATCTTGTTGAGGAAGCCCGATGATTTTTTTTCCGGCAAGAACCAGATCTTCTGAGGTGCAATCGCAGCTGAAGAAAGCAGGTTTCTCGCGACCGTCGAACATTATTGCCAATCCGGTTTCAGGATAGTTATGGATAAGCGTCCAGTCTATTTCCGCTTCGTCTATAATCTCTGTGTTGTCGGGTTGCCCGAATATTGCAATTGCTTTTTCGGTACCATCGCCAAACTCAAGCGAATCCAGACCGGTGTTTAATATAATTTCCATGTTATTTAAATTAAATGAAAAGATGAAAAAATGAAAAAATGAAAAAATGAAAAGATGAAAAAATGAAAAAATGAAATGGGTTATAAAAATTTCTTTCTATTGGTTTTATGCCCTCAGGGCAACTACTTTATTTAACGTACGGCATTTCTATATTACAAACTTTATGAACTTT